>JAHFOZ010000495.1 GCA_023261405.1 Planctomycetota bacterium | reverse complement strand
AACCGCCTCCGGCGGTCACGGAAATCGTCCGCCCGCGGCCGGACTGGAAGCGCCGAAAGACGCTATCCCACTCGAAGCGAAGGGATTGCCCTCGGCCGCTGCGGCGGCCGGGCAATCCCTGAACCTCTCCGATAGTCCAACGCGGGCGGAGCGGCGCCCGTTTCCGCGCAACGCGGGAGCGGACTAATCGTCAACGAATCGGATTTTTGAAGGTAGAATTAGGCCGATGAAGCTGGGATTCTGGGACTACGTCAAGGCGGCGTTCAGCGCCAGGCCCGTGGGCATGTTCATCCCCCCCAACTGGATCGGGCTGGGCGTCGCCGGCCTCCTGGGCTTCCTGAACCCGGGTTTCTGGGTGATCGGGGCGGGCCTCGAGCTGGGCTACCTCCTCTGGCTCTCCACGAACCCCCGCTTCCAGCGAACGGTGCTCGGCGAGGCGCTCTCCAGGGTCCGCAAGGGGGCCGAGGCCAAGACGTCCGACTTCCTCCAGGACCTCACCGTGGAAGACCAGAGACGGTACCGTGAGGTGGAGCGGCAGTGCATGACGGTCCTCCGGCAGCAGGAGGGGACTCCGGGGGTGGACGTCCACGCGCCCGGGGAGGGGCTGGGCAAGGTCCTCTGGATGTTCCTCCAGCTGCTCCTGGCGCGGCAGACGGTCCAGCGATCTCTGGACGAACTCATCCAGTCGGAGATCCGCGCGCAGGGCGCCCTCTTCCGTCGCCGCCTCGAGTCCGGCCGCGCGGGGAGCGAGCCCGGCTGCGCCCTCCTCGAGGAGCGC
Organism: Planctomycetota bacterium; assembly: GCA_023261405.1. GTDB lineage: Bacteria > Planctomycetota > MHYJ01 > MHYJ01 > JACPRB01 > JACQFK01. The sequence continues at coordinate 3,046 of JAHFOZ010000495.1, read as the reverse complement.
GTTCGCGACCTCGAGGAGAAGGTGAAGCAGGAGAAGATCACCGATGAGGTGCGCAAGAGCCTCGCCGGCCAAGTGGAGATCCTGCAGCAGCGCCTCGCCAACCGGAAGAGCGGCCTCGAGAAGCTCGCCTTCTTCGACGCCGAGCTGCTCCGCATCGAGGAGCAGGTCAAGCTGATCCGCGAGCAGGCCGCCCTGACGGCCGACCCCGCGTCGCTCTCCTCCAGGATCGACCAGGTCCTCGTGACCCTGGGCGGCACCAGCCAGACCATCGCCGAGCACCAGCGCCAGTACGGGAACATGGCGGCCCTCACGGAGAAGCCGCCGCCGCTCATCGCCCCGTCCCGCGAGCGGGCCAGGGAGGCCCCATGAGCGTCACGCTTCCCGCCTGGGCCGACGAGATGCGCGACCTCTTCAAGTCCGGGTCGGTCGGGCAGTTCATCCTCCACGGGAACATCTTCGACATGGTCTCCACGGGGGGCGACACCCGCCGGCAGTACTCCCTCCAGGAGTTCCTCGACCAGGTGATGTTCGAGGGCTACGACGTCGTCCTCCACTTCGACCGGGGCAAGGGCATCCGTGCCATGCGGGGCGGGGAGGACTGGGCGCTCTGGCTGGAGGGCTTCACGGCGGGAAACCTGGAGGCGGCGAAGGAATTCTCCCAGGTGCGCGAGCCGGGGAGGGCGCTCGACCTCCTCGACCGCTACCTCCTCCGGACGCTCCACCTCCGCAACCTGAAAGGCGGGAAGGCGCCGGGCAAGATCGCGCTCATCATCGACTTCGCCGAGTTCGTGGTCCCCGCGGGCGACCCGCTCAACCTGGGCGGCGAGTTCAGCACCAACATCATCAAGGTGCTCGGCTGGGCGAACGACCCCACGATCCTGCAGGCCAACATCGCCACCGTTCTCGTCACCGAAGGGGTCTCGGACCTGAACGGCCTGGTGATCGAGAACCCGCACGCCTCCAAGCTCAAGATCCCCCTCCCCGATGAGCGGGAGATGCTGGACTACCTCACGGCGCTCGCGGACACCCAGTTCAAGGAGCTGCCGTCGAAGAGCGAAGTGCCCATGGACCAGCTCGCGCGGCGGCTCACGGGGCTCTCGCGGGTGGGGGCCCGCACGACCCTCATGCTCGCCCTCAAGAACGGGAAGACGATCACCTCCGCGTGGCTGTCGAAGATGAAGAAGGAGATGATCGAGAAGGAGTGCAACGGGCTCCTGGAGTTCCTCGAGTCGCCCTTCACGCTCGACCACGTCGCGGGCCACGAGCAGGTCAAGGTCTGGCTCCGCGACGACGCGCAGCTCATCCGGAAGGGCGCGCTCCACGCCCTCTCGATGGGCTATCTCATCACGGGCCGCATCGGCACGGGCAAGACCTTCATCGTCATGTGCTGGGCGGGGGAGCTGGGCATCCCCTGCGTGGTCTTCAAGAACTTCCGCGACAAGTGGGTGGGGGCGACGGAGTCGAACCTCGACAAGATCTTCGCGATCCTCCGGGCCCTGGGCCAGGTGGTCGTCTTCGTGGACGAGGCCGACCAGATGGCCGGAAAGCGCGAGGGCGGCGAGGGCGACGGGGGCCTCTCGGGCCGCGTCTACGGGATGCTGGCCAAGGAGATGTCGGACACGCGGAACCGCGGGCGCATCCTCTGGATCTTCGCCACGTCGCGCCCGGATCTGCTGGAGGTGGACCTCAAGCGCCAGGGGCGCCTCGACGTCCATATCCCGCTCTTCGCCCCGCAGACCCAGGACGAGATGAAGGCGCTCCTCCTGGCGGTGGCCAAGAAGGTGAAATTCCCCCTGGAGGAGAAGGACCTCCCGCCGCTCCCCAAGGGGCTCTCGCTGGGCGGGAACGAGGTGGAAGGGGTCCTGGTCCGTGCGCTGCGCACGTACGAGCTGCAGGGGGAGCCGAAGAAGCCGCTCAAGGACCTGCTCGCGGCCGTCTTCAAGGAGGTCCGCCCCAGCGCCCACACGAAGAAGATGGAGTACATGGACCTCGTGGCCGTGAAGGAATGCACCGACGACCGGTTCATCCCGGAGCGGTTCTCGAAAATCCCGCCCGAGGAGCTGGAACGGCGGATCAGCGCGCTTCGCGCGTTCCTGTAGATTCCTGCAGCACCGGTTTTCTGTAACGCGGCCCGGGAGAGGGGAGTTATAATCCCGAATAGGGAGGAGATCGGATGGCCTTCTTCGCACGCATCGGACGTCTCTTCAAGGGCTTCCTCGGGCTCTTCGTCAGCGGCATCGAGGAGCGGAATCCCGAGGCGCTCATGGAGGCGGCGCGGCAGGAGTTCCGCGACCGGATGGCGCAGTACAACTCCGCGCTCGCCCGCCTGGCCGGCATCGCCGAGCGCCTCAAGATGCAGATCAAGAACAAGAGCACGAAGGCCCAGGACCTCGAGCGGCGCGTCTTGGCCAACCACCGCTCGGGGAACATGGAGCTGGCCGGCAGCCTCGCGCGCGAGCTGCAGGAGCTCAAGGCCGACCTCACGATCGACACCCATGAGCTCACCGACACCGAGGAGGCCTACCAGGTCAACCTGCGCCAGGCCAAGGTCGTCCAGAAGGAGTTCGAGGACAAGGTCCGCCGCCTCGAGAGCACGCTCTCCCAGGTGAAGGTGAAGGAGGCGCAGGCCGAGGCGGCCGCCGCGCTCGGGAACGTGGCCTTCAAGGTCGGCGACCTCGGCGACACGATGAAGACCGTGGAAGAGGTCCTCGCCAAGCGCTACGAGATGGCCGGCGGCAAGGCCCGCGTGGCCAGGGACCTCGTGGACGTGAACTCCCTCCAGGAGAAGGAGGGCGAGCGCAAGGCCCTCGAGGCCGGCGCCCTGGCCGAGTTCCTCGCCGCTCAGGGCATGGCCCCCCCCGCATCCGCCACTCCCCAGGCCGCCCCGCCGCCCAAGGAGATGGGTCCGGCCCAGCCTCAGTCCGGGTCCTAAGTACCTGTCCCCAAGTATATCCGAATAGCATGTGGGCTCACGTGACGACTGATGGTGATGGCTGCTTCGGGTCCTGCGTTGATTGCGCCGAGGACCGATCTCACATGTTCCATG
>JAHFOZ010000066.1 GCA_023261405.1 Planctomycetota bacterium | reverse complement strand
CCCGCCCGTGAAGATCAAGCAGCGGCCCGAGGACTTCGTCGTCGAGGAGCTCGACCGGTACGAACTCTCGAAGACGGGCCCTTTCGCCCTCTACCGCCTGGTGAAGTGGGACATCGGGACGATCGAGGCGGTGGCGAATCTCGCGAAGAACTGGGGGCTCTCCCGCGCGCAAGTGTCGTTCGGCGGCCTCAAGGACCGCCACGCGCGTACGACGCAGGTGATCTCGATCCGCGGCGGGCCCGACCGCTCCTTCGAAGGGTCCACGTTCCGAGTGGAGTTCCTGGGACGCTCGCGCGACCCCATCACGCGGGCGAGCTTCCCCGGCAACCGCTTCGAGATCGTCGTGCGGCACCTGACGGAGATCCCCGACCTCGAGCCGCTGCGCCGCTGGGGGGTGCCGAACTACTTCGACGACCAGCGCTTCGGCTCGCTGCGCGGCACGGACGGCGAGTTCATCGGCCGCGCCCTCGTGCGGGGCGAGACGGAGAAGGCGCTCCGCCTGGCAATCGCCTCCCCTTCCCCCGAGGACCGGAAGAAGGACCGGGAGACCCGGGTAGTCCTCCGCGACCGCTGGGGCGACTGGAAGGGGCTGCAGGCGGCGCTTCCCCCCTCGCCCGAGCGCTCGGTGGCGGCCCACCTCGCGGTGCATCCGGGCGCGTACGGCCACGCCTTCGAGCTGCTCGACCAGAACCTTCGAATCCTCTACGTATCGGCGTACCAGAGCTGGCTTTGGAACCGGTTGCTGTGCGAAATCGTGAGGAAGCACCCGGACACCTACGAGGTGGCGTACGCGGCCGGGGCGCACGTCTTCTACCGCACGCTCGACGCCGCGGCGCACGACCGGCTCGCGGAACTCTCGATCCCCCTCGTGACCCCTTCGCAGAAGTTCGAAGGCGGGCTTGGGGAGATCATGGCGGGAATCCTTGCCGCCGAGGGCGTGGAGCCGCGCCAGTTCCGTCTCAAGATGCTGAAGAAAACCTTCTTCGGGAAGGGCCTCCGGTCGGCCCTCACGGCCCCGGCGGCCCTTACCGCGCACCCCGGCGACGACGAGCTCAACCCCGGGCGCCGCAAGCTCACGCTCTCCTTCGAGCTCCCCAAGGGCAGTTACGCCACCGTCCTCATCAAGCGGCTCTTCCACGAGCCGGTGAGCGATTCTCCGGAAGACGAGGACTGATCGATCATGGATCGTGGCCCAAACGAATAGGCCGTGTAACCGCATTCTCCGCCATCAACCAGCCGGCCTCAGGCTCGTAGTACAGGTCATACGAAAGGACTCCGATCCGGCTCAGCCCGAAGGATGGCTCCTTCAGGTAATAGATCCATTCTCGCGGAGGTCCCCCGACCGGCATCAAGCCCGCGGGCATGTCCTCCAACTTTTCCGGCCACCGGCCGCGAACCGACTTGTACGCATGAATCCCCTTGACTAGGGCGCGTCCTTCCCGCGCCAGGCGGCGCCCTTCCTCAACCTGTTCCGATCGGAAGTAGCTCGTGTTCGTCAAAGTCGCGAGTTCCCTTTGCAGAAGGGAGAATCCGTATGGCGCGAAGACGATGAGGGCGACGACCGCAATGCCCATGAAGCCCCAGATCCAACGGTTCTTCCGTAAAGGTGGGGTCGCTCCAGGATCGGCATGCTCCACACTGTGAGTATAGCCCTCCCGGCCTCCGCCCCCGTGATTCGTGATTCTTGATTCCTGCTTCCCGATTCTCAATAATGTCCCGCCTATGATCGTCATGAAATTCGGCGGCTCCAGCGTCGCCAACGCGGAGAAGGTCCGCAACGTCCTCGAGGTGGTGAAGACCCGCCTGGCCCGGAAGCCCCTCGTCATCGCGAGCGCGTTCCGCGGCGTCACCGACGACCTCTTCAGGCTGGGCGAGGAGGCCGTGAAGGGCCAGGACCCGTCCGTCGACAAGCTCGTCGCCCGCCACCAGGACTGCCTCCGGGAGATGGGGCTCGACCCCGACCTCCTCAAGGGCCTCTTCGCGGAGCTCTCCGTGCTCCTCAAGGGCATCTCGCTCGTCAAGGAGCTCACCCCGCGCACGCTCGACTATGTCGTCAGCTTCGGCGAGCGGCTCTCCACGCGCATCCTCGCCGCCGCCTTCACGAAGCTCGGGGTCCCCTCCGAGCAGCACGACGCGTTCGACATCGGCCTCCTCACCAACGACGAGTTCGGCGGCGCCCAGCCGCTCCCGGAGGCGGACGCCGAGATCAAGCGCCACGTCTCGAGGATGACGAAGCTCCCCATCGTCACCGGCTACGTGGGAAAGACGAGGAACGGCGACATCACGACCCTCGGCCGGAACGGCTCGGACTTCTCGGCCACCATCTTCGGCGCGGCGATCGACGCCGAGGAGATCGAGATCTGGAGCGACGTGGACGGCATCATGACCGCCGACCCGCGCCTCGTCCCCACGGCCAAGGCCATCGACTGCCTCACGTTCGCCGAGGCGAGCGAGCTGGCCTACTACGGCGGCAAGGTCCTCCACCCGGCCACGATCACCCCCGCCGTGCGGAAGGGCATCCCCGTCCGCTGCCTCAACACGTTCAAGCCCGGGCATCTCGGGACCCCCATCGTCCCGGGCTCCGCCGGCGCGCCGAAGGGGATCAAGTCCATCGCCCACAACCTGCACAACCTGCTGCTCACGATCTCGACCCCCCGCATGCTCCAGGGGCACGGTTTTCTCGCCCGCATCTTCGACATCTTCGGGCGACACAAGATCTCGATCGACATGGTCTCGACCAGCGAGGTCACGGTGTCCGTCACGCTCGATTCCAACCGCAACCTCGAGGCCGCCGTTGCGGACCTGCGCCAGTTCGCCGAGGTGGCGGTGGAGAAGGACAAGGCCATCGTCTGCGTGGTGGGCGAGGGCCTGCGGAGCACCCCCGGGATCGCCGGCGACGTCTTCCAATCCCTCAAGGAGGCGTCCGTAAATGTCTTGATGATCTCCCAGGGCGCCTCTAAGATAAACATCGCCTTCGTCGTCGACGACGCGGAGTGCCAGAAGGCGGTCCAGGCGGTCCACCGCAAGTTTTTCGGCGCCTAGGCCGTCCTCAAAGAGGACTGATGAAAACGCTGGGGGTCGTCCTTCTCGCGTCCACGGCCGCGCTCCTGGGCTGCCCGCCCGGCAACACCTGGGACAGCCGCGTGGAGGAGCCGGAGTACATGCCCCCTCCCCCCTCCCACCTCTTCCGCAAGCCCGCCGACTTCCGCGTCCGGGACGTGCATGCCCAGAAGGAGTACTTCCTGTACTTCTACGAGGACGAGGAGGTCTCCGAAATCGTCATCACCGTCACCAACTACGCCCTGCCCGAGGGCACCCGCGCCCCGCGCCTGGCCATGCTGGACGAGTTCGACGATGCGATCGCCCTCTTCCAGGAGATGTGGGTCTCGCTCGGCCAGGAGGACCGGCTCCGCTACTTCAACCGGCGGCACTCCGAGGAGATGAGCCGGAACGCCACGCTCCTGGATCAGCAGATCCGCTTCAAGGAGGCGGAACTGACGCACCTGCAGACCGAGCGGCACGACCTCGAGGCCGACCTCAAGTCGCGCAAGGACACGAACACCTTCCCCGAGGGGAACAGCGACAAGGTCGTCAGCCTCCCGCCGACCCCGGCGCTGGAGCGGGAGATCCTCCGCCGCGACCTCGCGATCCTCCTGGCCAAGGCCCAGATCGACGTCCTGGAGTACAAGCGCCGCCTCCGCAACGCCGAGTACGCCCGCGCGGGCTACGCGGTCGTGATCCGGAACACGATCCGCGTGGGCGACCTCGTCCCCGACGTCATCCCCGCCGACGCCTTCATCGCGGGCCTCCGGGCCAGCGTCGAGCCCGAGTCCTGGAGCCGCGCCGAGGCGAAGATCGAATTCCTGAACGGCGACCTCATCGTGCATCAGATCCGCCCCGTGATCCTCAAGATCCGCGAGCACATCGACGCGGTCCGAGCCGACCTGGCCGGCAAGGCCAGGGCCAAAGAGAAGCCCTCCCCGTAGCCGGCCCCCCTCCCGCGACGAAACGGGAAACCCCGTGGTAGAATCCGGGGGCATGAAACGGGCCGCGCCCCCGGCGCTCCTGGCCGCGCTGGTCCTCCTGGCCTTCCTCCCCGTCCCGGGGAACGGGTTCACCAACTGGGACGACGTCGAGAACTTCCTCGAGAATCCGAACTACCGGGGACTCTCGCCGGACCATCTGCATTGGATGTTCACGACATCGCGGCTCGGCCACTACCACCCGCTCACCTGGATGAGCCTGGGGCTGGACTATCTCCTCTGGGGCATGGACGGGCGTGGGTACCACCTCACGAGCCTCCTCCTCCACGCGACGAGCGCGATCCTGCTCTACTTCACGCTGCTGGGACTCATCGACGCGCGAGCCCGGGGGGCCCGCTTCGCCGCGTGGGCGGGCGCGGCGCTCTTCGCCCTGCACCCCCTCCGCGTGGAGTCCGTGGCCTGGGCGTCCGAGCGGCGCGACGTGCTCTGCGGCCTCTTCTTCTTCCTCACGCTCCTGGCGTATCTCCGGATGGCGCGCGAGCAGGCCCGGGGCGGCCCCTGGAAAGGGTGGCTGGCCCTTTCGACCGTGCTCTTCGCCTGCTCCCTCCTCTCCAAGGCGCTGGCGATCATGCTCCCCTTCGTCCTCCTCGTCCTGGACGTCCATCCCCTGCGGCGCTTCCAGCCGGGGACGCGGGGCCGCATCCTGCTCGAGAAGCTCCCGTTCCTCCTGGTGGCGTTCATCGACGGGCTCCTCATGCTGGCGGCGATGCGGAGCATCCACGCGGTCCGAACGGCGGGGGAATTCGCGCCCGCGGAGCGCGTGATGCAGGCGGCGTACGGCCTCTGCTTCTATCCCCTGAAGACCCTGGCGCCCGTCGGACTCTCCCCGCTCTACTCGATCGAGCACGGGTTCGACCCCTGGCAGCCCCGCTTCCTCGCCTGCCTGGCGGCGGTCCTCGGGGCGACCGCGGCCTGTCTCGTCCACGCCCGCCGGCGGCCCGCCGCGGCGGCCGCCTGGATCGCCTACGCCGTGCTCCTCTTCCCCGTCCTCGGCCTCGTCGTGACCGGGCCGCAGATCACGGCGGACCGATACACCTACCTGGCCTGCCTCCCCCTGAGCGCGCTCGTCGCCGGCGGTCTCCTGCGGCTGGGCGCGCCCCGCCCCCCGGTGCTCGCGGCGGTCCTGTCGGTCTTCGCCGTGCTGGGCGGGCTCACCTTCCGGCAGTGCCTGTACTGGAAGGATTCGCTCACGCTCTGGAACCGCGTGATCGAGCTCGACCCGAACCTGCCCCGGGCCTACAGCCAGCGCGGCATGGCGCGCGCGGAGCTGGGCGATCCGCGGGGCGCCCTCGAGGACCTGGACCGCGCCGTCCAGCTCGGGCCGCGACTCGGGGAAGCCTGGAACAACCGGGGCATCCTCAAGGCCCAGGGGGGCGACCCGCGCGGCGCGATCCCGGACTTCGACCGCGCGCTGGCCCTGTCGCCCGGAGACGCGCAGACCCTGTCGAACCGCGGCCTGGCGCGCGCCGCCGCCGGGGATCCCGGGGGCGCCCTGGCCGACTTCACGCGAGCCCTCGAGTCCGACCCCGGCTCCGTGGAGGCCCTGAACAACCGCGCGCTGGCCCACTCCGCGCGGGGTGACTTCGGCGCCGCCGTCCGGGACTACACGGAGCTGATCCGCCTGCAGCCCGCCTTCTCCCAGGCCTACAACGACCGAGGGAACGCGCGCGCGGCGGCCGGGGACCCGCGGGGGGCGCTGGCGGACTACGACCGCGCCCTCGAACTGGGCCCGCGCCGTCCCCGCACCCTGAACAACCGCTCCAGCGCGAGGCTGGCGACCGGCGATGCGGCGGGCGCCGTGGCGGACGCCACGGAGGCTCTGCGCCTGGACCCGGGCCTGCTCGAAGCCCTGCTCAACCGCGGCCTCGCCCACGAACGCCGCGGCGACCGGGCCGCCGCCCGCACCGACTACGAAGCCGCGCTGCGCCAGGCTCCCCCGGCCTGGCCCAACCGCCCCGCGGCGCAGGGGCTGCTGGAGAAACTGAAGTGACCGGTTTCCTTTGAGTTCCCCGCGGCTTTGTGTTGAATGGAGCCCATGCCCCAGAACGTGCGCAAGTACATCGGGTGGAGCCTGCTGGCGCTGCTCGGGCTCTTCATCGTCTTCAACCTGACGCTGGCCGACGTGAACCTGCTCATCATGCAGGTGAAGATGCCGGTGGCCATCCTCATCTTCCTGTCGGCGGCGATGGGCGCGGGGGCGACGTACGCCTTCCAATTCATCAAGGGCCAGAAGAGGGGCGAAGAGCCGAAGGGGCCTGACACGCCGGCGTGAATCACCGCAGAGCGACCAGCGCGTCCTCCATCGCGTACTTGGCTTCGGTATCCGTCTCCACTTTGAGGGCCGCCTCGACGGCGGGGCGGAGGGCCTTCTGGCCGGTCTTGCCCAGGACGAAGGCCGCGCCGCGGCGGACGGCCGGCCGCGCGGCCTTGAGGAGCGCCGCGACCTTGTCCTCCTGGCCCGCGATCCCCACCAGGCCGAGGGACGCCGCCGCCATCCCCAAGACGGGGTCTTCCGGGTCGGAGAGGGCCTGCACCAGCGGCTCGCGCGCCCGCGCGTCGCCGGAGAGCCCGAGCGCGTCGGCCGCCTTCATGCGGATCATCTTTTCCGGGTTTCGGAGCCCCTCGATCGCCGCCTCGACCGCGTCCTTCGGCTTCGGCCGCCCCTTGGGGGTCTGACTCAGGGCCTCATCGAACTGGCGGTTCGCCTGGTCCAGGGCATCGCCCAGCTGCGTGAGGGCGCCGCCCACGGAACCCGCGGCCGGGTTGAAGACGGCCATGATGGTGTCCACGGGCTGCCTCCGGAGCGCCATCCGCGCATCGGGGCCGCACTCGCGGTCGGAGATCAGCATCCCCAGCGCGTAGTAGGCCCGCACGTCCGGGACCGCCTGGAAAAATCGGACCGCCTCCAGGCGCACGGGTCCGCGCGCGGACCCCATGACGCGGAGCATGTCGGGAACGGCGTCGCCGTACTTGAGCGAGGCGAGGATCCGGATCACGCGGATGCGGAGCTTCTCCGGCTTTGGGATCCCCAGGTGCGCCACGTAGGCGCCGGCCAGCGCCTCCTTCGGCTCCGCGTAGGCGAGCTCCCGGGCCGCGTCGTCCGTCCCCTGGGCCACCGCCTTCCTCGCCATCTCGAGCGCGCGGGACTTCTCGCCGAAGCGGCCCAGCCCGTTGAGGAGCGAGCCCATCGCGGTGAGGCGCATCTCGGGCCGGCCCAGGTTCTCCTCGATGAGGTCGAGCTCGCTCTTCCCGAAGAGGAGAAGGACCGCGGCGACGGCGACCACGGCCGCGGCGCAGACGGCGGCCACCACGGTGGCGGCCTTCCGATTCTTCCGGATCGTGCGCTTCCAGGCATCGAGCCGCGAGGGCGGCTTGGCGAGGACCGGCTCGCCCTGGAGGATGCGGTCCAGGTCCTGCGCCAGGGCGTCGGCGCTGGCGTAGCGGTCCTTGGGCTCCTTCTCGAGCGCCTTCATGCAGACGGCGGAGACATCGGCCCCGACGCGCGGGTTGAGCTTGACGGGCTCGGTGGTGTATTCGTGGACGACCTTGTAGATGGTGGCGGCGACGGTGGGGCCCTCGAAGGGCGGCTTCCCGGTGAGCAGGCGGTAGAGGATGGCGCCGAGCGAATAGATGTCGCTGCGCTGGTCGAGCTCGCGGACGCGGCCCTCGGCCTGCTCGGGGCTCATGAAGCTGGGCGTGCCGAGCACCTCGCCGGTGACGGAGAGCATGCTCTTCGAGTCCATGTCCCGGGCGAGGCCGAAGTCGGTGACGTGGGGCTTGTCGTCCGGGTCCACCATGATGTTGCCGGGCTTGAGATCGCGGTGGAGGATGCCCTGCCCGTGGGCGTAGTGGACGGCGCGGGCGACGTCGCGGAGGATGGCCACGCCGCGCGGGACGGTCAGGGGGGCCTCGCGGAGCAGGCCATCCAGGCTCTTCCCCCGGATGAAGTCCATCGTGAAGAAGGGGCGCCCGTCGTGCTCCCCCACCTCGTGGATGGAGACGATGTTCGGGTGGCGCAGCTTGGCCGCGGCGCGCGCCTCGCGGTGGAAGCGCTGGACCATCTCCGAGTCGCCCATGTAGCCGCCAAGGAGCATCTTGATGGCGACGACGCGGTCCAGGCCCTCCTGGCGGCCCTTGTAGACGACGCCCATGCCGCCACGGGCCACCTCGCCGTCGATCAGGTACTTCCCGAGGCGGACGGGCAGTTCGCGGGGGACGGGCGGCTCGTCCCTGAAGGCGAGCTCCGCGCCCACGGTGGCGGCCTGCGTGGCGGCCTCGGCGCCCATCGGCCCCTTGCAGGTGGGGCAGTGATAGGTCTTGCCCGCCTGCCAGTTCCGGACCTTGAACTTCTTCCGGCACGCCGCGCAGTAGAGCGAGATGGGGTCCGCCACGCCTTGAGTATACCCCGCGGGACCGTCGTCGCCGGCTTCTCCCCGCGCATCGGGGGCCCAGGGAAGGAATAATTTCTTTCCCTTTCTCCTTGACAAGGGACTTTTATAAGTTATAAGTTATAACAGTCGCAATCTTAGTACTTCGACTCGCAGGTTCGTGACCGGATGGCCGCAGGGGGCACAACGGGTCCCGGACTTCTGCGGCTCAGTACTGAGGATCCCGACCCGCAGGGTCCTGGCCGGTTCCTGCCGCAAGGCGGAACGGGGAAGGATTGGATGTGGCTCGGGACTCGTAGAGGGGGGAAGAATGGCTCGGGAGGCAGTTTCGCCCAAGAGAGTCGGCACGCCCTCCCTCACCCCCCCCGCGGTGCGCCCCATCACCCGGACCTCCTCGTCGATCGACGACAAGCTCATCGGCCGGACGATCGGGGGTTGCCGCCTCCTCAAGCGCATCGGCCGCGGCGGCATGGGGGACGTCTACCTCGCCCAGCACCCGGAGATGGACCGCAGCGTCGCCATCAAGATCCTTCCCCCCGATTTCACCCGCAACGTCGAACTCCTCGCCCGGTTCCGGCGCGAGGCCACGTCCGCCGGCCGCCTGGACCATCCCAACCTTATCGAGATCTACGACGTGGGCGAGGAGGAGAGCTACAACTACATCGTGATGCAGTTCGCCGAGGGCCGCAACCTCCAGGAGATCCTGGACGAGAAGCGGACCCTCGAGCCCCGTGAGGCCGCGCGCATCGCCTACGAGGTGGCGCTCGGGCTCCAGGCCGTCCACGACGAGAACATCATCCACCGCGACATCAAGCCCGACAACATCCTCGTCTCGGGAAGCGGCGCCGTGAAGATCGTGGATTTCGGGCTGGCCTTCGACGAGGAGGACAAGACCTCGCTCACGCTCTCCGGCGCCATCATGGGGACGCCCCAGTACCTCTCGCCCGAGCAGGCCGAGGGGAGGCGCGCCGATTCGCGGAGCGACCTCTACTCGCTCGGCGTCTGCCTCTACCTCATGATCACCGGGCAGCGGCCCTTCCACGCCGAGACCCACATGGGCGTCCTCTACAAGCAGATCCACGAGCGCCCCAAGGACCCGCGCTTCCACGACCCGCTCATCCCGGGCTTCCTGGCCGAGATCGTGCTGCGGGCCCTCGAGAAACGCCCCGAGCGCCGCTTCGCCTGCGCGGACGAGTTCGCCCGCGAGCTCGACAGGTTCGTCAAGGGGACGCACGAGCGCCGCCTCCCCGTGGCGCGCACCGCCAGCCGCCCCGCCGGCGCCGCCGCCTCACGGAAGCGCCGCTGGGGCCCCTGGGTCGCCGCCGCCGCGGCCGCATGGGTCGCGATCATCCTGGCCGCCGTGGCCGGCATGATCTTCTCGTCCCCGGACGCGCCCGTTCCTATGGCCGTCCGGGCGCCCGCGCCGCCACCCGTCCCCGCCTTGCCCTCCGCAGCTTCAGCGAAGGAGGGCGCCGCCCCGGACATCTTCGGCCCGCTCCTCACGGAGGCCGACCGCCGCCAGGTCGCCCAGCGGGACTACGCCCCCGTGATCCGCCGCCTGCTCGACCGCCACGCCACGGCCGGCACGTCCGCCCAGAAGGACGCGATCTCGCGCGCGGGGCTCAAGCTCTCCTCGGCCCACAAGGTGATCTCCCAATTCCGCGCGGTCATCGCCCGGGAGAAGTCCCCGACGCTGCGCCTGAAGGATGGCCATGTCTCGCGCTTGCCCCTGACACCGATCCCGGGCATCGAGGCGGCCTCGATCGCCGACTATGCCCGCAAGGGCCGCGACGTCTCGGAGCTGGATCTGGCCTGGTTCCTCCTCATCGAGGGCGAGCCGCTCGCCGCGCTCGACCACGCGATCCAGGGCCACGAGGTGCGCCCCGAGGTGTACGCCCACCTGGACGACCTGGTGGAGATGGCGCTGGCGCAGGCGAAAGGCTCCCCCGAGGTTGCCCGCAAGCTCGCGGCCGTCCGCGCCCGCCTCAGCCCCTCGAGCGTGGCGCGCCTCGACTCCGCCCTCCGCCCGCGCCGCTGAGCGCGGGATCTCACCGCAGGGGCAACAGAGACCGCGAAGAAACCCACCGCTGAGGCAACCGAGAGAGCAGACCCTGGGGCACCCCACCGGAAAGGCAACGGAGGAAACAGAGCCGGGCGACGGCGCGATCGCAGAGTTGTCCCTTCCTTCCGGGCCCGCCGCGCGTATATCAAATGACCCTTGATCCCGGCGGGGCCGCTGCTATAATGCGCGCGCCTCAGGGCAGGAGAGAGGGTCAAACTTTATGGAACCGACGTCCATCCCGCTCATCGGTCAGACCTTCGGGAAGTGCATCCTCCTCAAGCTCATCGGCACGGGGGGCATGGGAGGGGTCTACCTCGCGGAGCACCTCTTCCTGAAGCGGCGGGTGGCCATCAAGATCCTCTCCCGCGACCTGGCCAGCGACCCCGAGGAGGTGGCCCGCTTCGAGCGAGAGGCCATCGCCGCGGCGCGCCTGGATCACGAGAACATCGTCACGATCTACGACGTCGACGAGGTGCAGGGCCGCCCCTTCATCGTCATGGAGTACGTGGAGGGGGAGGACCTGGAGAGCCTGATCCAGCGCCGGGCGCCGATCCCCGTGGTGCGCGCCGCGCGGATCATCCGGGGCGTGACGATCGCGCTCGACCACGCGCACCGTCGCGGGACCGTGCATCGCGACATCAAGCCGGGGAACATCCTGCTGGGCCGGAACGGGAAGATCAAGATCACCGATTTCGGGCTCGCCCAGCGGGTGGGCACGCGCGAGGAGCCCGTGAACGGCACCGTGACGGGCACGCCCTTCTTCGCCTCGCCGGAGCAGATCCAGGGGCAGGTCCTGGACGGCCGCTCGGACCTCTATTCCCTGGGCGTGACGTTCTACCAGATGCTGACGGCGAAGCGCCCCTTCGAGGGCCGCTCGCCCGACTCCGTGGTGCGCAAGCACCTCGAGGACCCCCGCCCCTCGCTGAGCTCCAAGCGGCCGGAGGCGTCGCGGCTGACGAACGCCATCGTGAAGAAGATGATGGCCCTCAAGGCCGACGACCGCTACCCGACCGCGAAGGCGCTCCTGAAGGACCTGAACCTCCTGCTCACGAGCCAGCCCTTCACCCGCATGAACGCCGGCACCACCCGACGCATCAGCAAGCTGGAGCAGCAGAACCCTTCCTGATCTCACCCCGGAGGCGGTCGCCGGGGTGTTTCTCGGTTGCCTCCGTGTTCTCTGCGGTGATTGAGGCGTCCCCCCCGAGTTCTCCGTCCCCTCTGTTGGCTCCGTGTCCTCCGTGGTGAGGTCACGTCCCCCGGAAATGACGCGGGGGATGGCCCCCTTGCGGGAACCATCCCCCGTTCGAATGTCTGATCGCGGGCTACTTGTTTTCGCCGGAGATCACCTTGTAGAACTCCTTGAGGACCTCGCGCATCTCGGCGGGGAAGTCGTCGATCTCGCGGTGGCTGGAGAGGATGCTCTCGCGGGCGCGCGCCGGGAGGTTGCCCCAGTTGCCGCTCCGGTCGCCCTGGGAACGGAAGCGGTTCATGGGGTCGTTCTGGCGGTTCGGATCATACGGCGCGGTGGCCGGGTTGGAGGGCTGCTGCTGGGGCTTCATGGCCTGCTTCTGCTGCTGTTGCTGCTCTTTCCGCTCGCACGGGCGGCATGAGGAAGATGCTCAGCTCTTGGCTTTTCGGATGATCTCGGTGATCTTGTCCACCGACTCCTTCTGGCCCCCTTCGGTCTTCCCCAGCAGCTTCTCGATCTTCTGCACGATCTGCTTCTGGGCCGCCGACGGATCGTCCTTCAGGAGCGTGTCGATCTTCTTGAGGATCTCCGCCTCGGTCTCGAGCGACTTGCCGCGGGCGGAATCGTTCAGGAGCTCCTCGGACCGATCCATCAGGCCCCGGACCTCCTTGAGCATCGCCATCGCCTGCTCGGGGGTAAGCTCCTCCTCCTCCTCGCCCTCCTTGGGCGCCTCGGGGCGGAACTTGTCGTCCTGCTTGTCTGTCTTGGGCACCTGCGGGGGAACCTGGCCTTCCTGCGCCCAGCCCGAAAGGGCCAGGGCGAGGACCACCGCGGCCGACGCCGACCACCACCGTCTCAACATATCCTCACTCCTAAGCCAACCCTTGGATTCTACCCTATAACTCTACGATCGGCACGCCCTTTACGACAGGTAAAGGGCCTTATTCGTTCTTCTTCTCGCGCTCCTGCTTCTCCTGGGCCTTCTTGGCCTGCTCGAACTTGGCGATGAACTCCTCCATGATCCGCCCGAGCCTGCCCTGCTCCTCCGAGAGGCGGCGCAGGAGCATCTTCTCCGGTCCCGTCAGATCCTCGCGCTCGGTCTTGTAGTTCCGGTGGACCTCCTTGGTCTTCCGGAGCAGCTCCTCCTGGATCTTCTTCATGAGGTTGAGCTGCACCAGGTCCGGGACCAGCGGGGGCTTGCCCTGCTGCCCGCCGGGCTTCCCGCCCCCCTGCTTGGGCTTCGCCTGCCGGCGCTTGATGTCGAAGGATTCGAGCAGCTCCTTCATCTTCCGCACCGCGTCGGCCTGCACGTCCTGCGTGCGCTTGCCCGTTTCCACCTCGCCGAGCGCCCCGGCGGACTCCTTCATGTCGTCCACCACGCTCTCGATCATGTACCGGAAGACCTCCACGTTTTCGTCGCCCAGCTTCCGGTGGATCTCCATCAGGCCCGCCGAGAGGTCCCCCTGCACCTTGCCCAGCGCCTTGGAGCGCTGCTGCTCGAAGCGCGTCAGGACCCCCTTCTTCACCCGGATGCCGTCCAGGTCCTGCGTGCCCTTGTTGATCAGCCCCTCCTGCTGCTCGATGACCTTCCGGAGCTCCTGCTGCAGCTGGAGCATCTTCTCTTCCTCGGCCATGCGCTTGAGCTCCTCGAGGGCGTCCTCCAGGTCCTGCTGGGCCTGCTCGAGGTCCTCGATGGCGCGCTGCTCGTCCTCCTCCGCGTCCTGGGGCTGGGGCTGGCTCTGCTGCAGGTTCTTCTGGGCCTGCTGCATGTTGCCCTTGGCGCTCTGGGCGGACCGCTTGGCCTGCTCCTTCTGCATCTGCTCCAGCATCTTCTCGAGCTCCTCGGTGCGGTCCTTGTTCTCCTCCTGCTTCTTCGCCAGCTGCTCGGCCTTCTTCTTCTGCTCCTCGTTCAGCGGCTTCTTCGCCAGCTCGTCCAGCTTCTTCTTGGCCTCCTGCATGGCCTTCTGCGCCTGCTGCTGCTGCTGGGCGGCCTGGGGGGCCGACTGCGGCTGGTTCTTCTGCATCTGTTCGCCGGCCTTCTGCATGTTCCCGCCGGCCTGCTCGGTCTGCTTCGCCGCCTCCTGGAGCGCCTGCTGGGTCTTCTCGTCCCCCTCCTTCTTCGCCTTCTCCTGCAGGGACTTGGTGACCTTCTCCCGGAGCATCTCCTCCAGCTTCTTCTGGGCCTCCGCCAGCGCCTTCAGGTCCGGCGGCTCGCGGTTCCCCATCTCCTCCTTGGCCTTCTGGAGCGCCTGCTTGGCCTGCTCCATGTTCTGCTGCGCCTGCGCCTGGGACTGCTGGGCCTGCGCGCTCTGGGCCTTCTGCATCTGCCCGGACGACTGGTCCATCTGCTGCTGGGCGCTCCGCATCTCCCCGGCCGCGTCCTGCATCTTCTGCTGGGATTCGACCGTCTGCTGCTGCGCCTGCTCGCCGCGGGACATCTCGTTGATCTTCTTAGCCAGGTCGTCCGCCTTCTTCGCCAGCTCGCCCTGCTTCCCCGCCGGCTCGCCGAACTTGCCCTGATCCTTCTGGGCCATGGCGTTCTGGAGCTTCTCCAGCTCCGAGCGCGCCTCCTTCATCTTGTCGAGCGCCTGCTGCTGGTCCTTCCCCGCCTGCTCGTTCTTGCCCCCCGCCTGGTTCTGCTGCGCCTGCTGGGCGCTCTGGGCGGCCTGGTCGGTCTTTTGCCCGGCATTCTCGAGCGACTTGGCCGTGGCGGGGCTCTCCTGCCCCTTGCCCGCCTGCTTCATCGCCTCGCCGAGCCCCTTGGCGTCCTTCTGGATCTGGTCCTGCGCCTTCTGGATCGCGGCCGCCTCGGCGGGCTTGCCCTTCTCCGCGGCGTCCTTCAGCTTCGCCAACTCGTCGCGCGCCTTCTGGAGGTCCTTGAGCGCTCGCTCCTGGTCACCCTTGGCGAGGTCGTACTGGCCGTCCTCCATCCCCGCCTGCGCGGCGCGCTGGGCGTCGTCGGCCTTGGCCAGCGGCTCCAGCACCTTGTTCCGCTCCTTCTCCGGGAGGGACTTCGCATTGAAGAGCTCGTTCCCCAGCCCCCAGGTCCGGTCGTTCAGATCCTTCTGCTCCTTCTGGAGGGCCTTGGCGTTGGCCTTCTGGGGCTCCTTGGAGGCCTCGGCGGTCTTCTCCATGGCCTTCTTCTGGTCTTCCACCAGCTTGTTCAGCTCAGACAGCGCCTTGTCCAGCGCCCCGCCGCGGTTCTCGTGGTCCGCCAGCTCCTTCTTCGCCTTCTCCTGGCGGCGGATGAGATCGTCCAGCTTCTTCGCCATCTCCCCCACGTCGCGCAGCTCCTTCGACTTCGCGTCGTCGAAGGCCTTCTCCACGCCCTTCTGCTCGGCCTGGAGCTCCTCGATCTTCTTCACCAGGTCGTCCATCTTCTGCATGAGCTCGGCGGGCTTGCCGGCCTCGGTCATGTGCCGGAGATCCTTCTGCATCTCGATGAGCTGGCCGAGCTCCTGGCGGAGCTGGTTGAGCTCCTTCTCGCTGAGGTTCTCCGTCTCCTTCTTGATCTGCTGCTCCATCTCCTTGATCTTCTTCACCATCTCGAGGGCCGCCTGGATCTCCTTCTTTTTCTTCTCGAGCTCCTCGGGGGAGGTGCGGTCCTCCAGGAGCGCGATGAGCGCCTCGAGGGCCTTGGAGACGTTCTGGCCCGCCTCGAGGGCCTTCTC
>JAHFOZ010000494.1 GCA_023261405.1 Planctomycetota bacterium | reverse complement strand
CATCCGCGCGACCTCCTCGGCCACCGGGGTGACGTCGAGCACCAGCAGGCCCACGCGCTGCTGCGGGACGCGGAGGGGGAGGACCGTGATGAAGCGCCCGTCGGTATGCGGGATGGTGGGGGGGCTCTCCTCCTCGAAGACGAACTGGATCACGGCGGCCTCCGGCAGGAGTCCCGGATCTCCCCCCCCGTAACGATCCGTGGCGGGGTCGCGGAGGAAAACGGAGATGGCGTGGGCCCGGGTGTAGGTGGCGACGGCTTCGGCCAGGATCTGGACCATCTCGGCGGGATCCTGGGTGAGAAAGACCCGCCGCCCGGCGTCGTGGAGGGCCATCGCCTCCTTCGTGGGGGCCATCGCCTGGAACACGCCGGAGTCGGACTTCACGGGGAAGTCGGGCATGTCACTTCTTGGCGAAATCGAGGAAAACCGTGGCTTTCTCGATCTCAGCGCGGGTCTGGCGGAGGAGGGCGTCGAATTCGGACTCCTCGAGGGCGAGGGCCGCCCAGGCGGAATCGCTGACGATCGGGATTTTCTCGTCGCCGCCGTTCCCGAAGCGCAGGGCGCGCACGAGGATGTCCGCGACGTGGACGATCGCGGCGAGCTTGAGGGAGTCCCCCGCGAGCCCCGGATTGTGGTGGAAGCGCGTCGTCTGCACCAGCCCCTTCGAAAGATTCCATTTCTCAAAGAGGAGGCTCCCGACATCGGCATGCGTGAAGCCGAAGACCTCAGCCTCTGCCTGCACGAGGAGGCAGGGGCGCTCCTTCGCCATCCGCAGGGCCTCCTGGAACTGCGCCGCGAGAAACTGGTCGAGGACGATCTTGCCGATGTCGTGAAGCAGTCCGGCGATGAAGAGCTCCTCCGCGGCCGGATAGTTGAGCCGGTGGCCCAGGGCCCGGGCCGCCGCGCCGCATCCCACGGAGTGCCGCCAGAACTCGGTGCGGTCGAAATCGACGGCATCGGAGTTCCGCTGGAAGACGTCGAAGATGCTTGAGGACAGGACGATGGACTTGATGGTGTTGAATCCCAGGATCACGATGGCGTGGGTGATCGTGGCGATGCGGTTGGGGAACCCGTAGAAGGTGGAGTTCACGATGCGCAGGACCTTCGACGTGAGCGCCGGGTCGCTGGAGATCAGCTGCGCCACCTCCTTGGGGGAGGTCTTCGTGTTGAGCACCATCTGGTTGATGCTCGTGAGCGTGGAAGGGAGGCTGGGGAGTCCCTGGATGCGGTCGACGATCTTCTTGACGCGGTCATGGGCTTCCTGGGGACTCGGGCCGGACATTCCCGTCATCCGCTCATGGACTGGACGTAGCGTTTGGCGGCCTCACGGAGGGAGACCATCACGGCACTGGATTCCGTGCCGGAGAACATGCGGTCGATTTGCCGGAGGATGTGCTCCCGGCGCACCTGGGTGTCCGACTCGGCGGCGGCCGGCCCTCCCGCGGTTTCCTCGATGAACAGGTGCGAGACGTTTCTCTGGCGGCAGCGCTCGATGAGCAGGGGGTCGAGCGGCGTGCCCGCCTTGAAGAGGAGATTGCCGCGGAGGTCCGTGACGTCCTTGGCGACCTGCATTCCCGGGCGGGCCTCTTCCGTCCGGATCAGCTTCATGGCAGGATGATAACACCCATGAACGCGCTTGACAAGGCAGCGCCCCGCTCGAAGGTGCCCGGAGTTCGGCGTTGAATAAAAGACCCCTCTGACCTGCTTCGGAGCGGCCCGTCAGCAAAACGGAGGGCACGCCCGGGGATGCCGGCATCCCGGGGTCCTCCGTGCGAGGTGAAGGTTCAGGCCCGCCGTTCGAGGGCGAAGTCCGCGAGACTCTGAAGGCTTTCGATGTGGACGGAGTCGCGGAACTGCCGAAGGGAGGCCTTGGCCTCGTCGATGTACTCCGCGGCGCGGCGAAGGGACCAGGCCAGAAGGTCGCGTTCCCGGATCATCCGGAGCACGGTCTCGCGCTTCTCGGCTTCGTTGCCGCGCGCGGCCAGCAGGTCCTGGAGGTCCTTGCGATCGCGACTGGGGAGGTCGCGGAGCAGCTTGAGGACGGGAAGCGTCAGCTTGCCCTTCTCGAGGTCGCTTCCCAGGGACTTGCCCATTTCCTGCTCGGAGCCCGAGAGGTCCAAGCAGTCGTCGATGATCTGGAATGCGGTCCCGAACGCATTGCCGTAGGCGGCAAGCGCTTCGACGGCACTCGGGTCCGCGCCGTTCCCGACGCTGCCCAGGCGGCAGGCGGTGGCAAAGAGGGAGGCCGTCTTGTGCCGGATGACCTGGAGGTACTGCTCCTCGGTCATGTCGAAGTTGAATTTCGTCGAGATCTGGGACAGTTCGCCCACGCACATTTCCTCGACCGTGCCGGCCAGGATGAGGTTCGCGTCGCGGTTGTGCAGCCTGGCGCACAGGGTGTACGCCTTGGCGAACAGGTAGTCCCCGAAGAGGATCGACGCCTCGTTGCCCCAGACGGCGTTGAGCGTCCGCACCTGGCGGCGAAGGAGGGCCTCGTCGAGCACGTCGTCATGGACGAGCGTGGCATTGTGGAGCATCTCGACCACCGAGCCCAGGGAGATGTGGACCTCGCGGACTTCCCCCAGGATGTGGGCGCAATGGAGGAGCAGGGCGGGACGCACCCGTTTGCCGTGAAACTTGGTGGAGTGCTTCAGGAGGAGCGCCACGAACGGGTTCTGATGCAGGAGCTCCTTGTGGAGGGCCTCCTCGACGCGGTCGATCTCCCCCTGGATGGGCTCATAGAGGTTTTTCAGCGTGGTGGCCTGGCTCACGGGGCCTCCCTTGGCCGTCTGACCTGTGGTGCGTCCATATCGGTTTCCCGGGATGTCCCGCAAGCGGGAAACCCGCGGCATCAATGCAGCCGAACCACTCGGGGCGCGAGTTTATCACTCGCCTGCGGCCTCTGCAATACATTTCCCGGACGCAAGCGGCGTGCCTCAAAACGGATGAAGCGGCGGGGGAGTAGCGGGCACGGAAAGGGGCGGGTGTGACACTATGGCCCAGCCGCGCGGAACTCCTCGGGGGTGTTGACATTCTCGAATGGGGATCGCCCCTCGACCTCCCACTCCGGCCGATCCATCCGCACGCGATGCACGGAAACCTTCGAATGGTAGCCGGTCATCTTCCACCGGCCGTCACGGGCCGCTTCCTCGATGGCCGGGAGGCAGCGCCGCGCATAGACGGCATGGAGCGGTTCCAAGCCGCGCGCGGTTTCCGGGATCACCACGTCGGCCCGGTCCCGGAGGCCCAGCAGGAACTCCACGGCATCCGGGTTGAGGAACGGAAGGTCGCACGCCACGATGAACGCATGCCCCGTGCGGCAGGAGGAGAGGACGGCATGGAGTCCCGCCAGGGGGCAGCGTTCCGGGAAAAGGTCGGGAATGATCTCCAGGCCGAAGGGACGATAGGGCTCAGGGTCGATCGCGCTCACGACGATCCTCTCGAACAGAGGCGAGAGGACATCGATTTGCCGGGAGAGCATCGGCTTCCCGCGAAAGGGAAGGAGGGCCTTGGCGGCTCCCATGCGGGAACTCGCGCCGCCCGCCAGGATTCCGCAGGTCAGCGGGTGTCTCATGCAGGGATCATCCTAACGGACGGCGGGGGATGACGCCAATTGACTAAAGGCCGCCGGTCTATGATAGTGGGGTCGTGTCACGCGCGAAGATGGGAATCGTTTATCTCGTGGGGGCGGGCCCGGGCGACCTCGGCCTGCTCACGCTCCGGGGCCGCGAGGTTCTGGGACTCGCGCACGTCGTCGTGCTGGACCACCTGGTCAACCCGAGGCTCCTGGATTTCGCCCCCGGCGCGCGCCGGATTTCCGCCGGCAAGCGGTCCGACAGCCATACGCTGGAGCAGCC
>JAHFOZ010000493.1 GCA_023261405.1 Planctomycetota bacterium | reverse complement strand
AGGGGAAACGCGCCGCCCAGGTCGTAGGCCAGCTCGACGAAGAAGGCCGTCCAGCCCTCCTTCGGCGCTTCGATGGTGCCGACATGGACGCCCCCGCCCTGGTCTTCCAGCGGGCGGGCGGCGTAGGCCTTGCCGATCGCCGCGAGACGGAAGTCGCGCGCCTTCGGATTGGTCGCCTGCCACAGGGTGACTGCTTTCGGCGCGGTCCCGGTCTTCACCCTGATCGAGCCGTCCTTTTCGAAGGTCCAGGAGTACTGGGGCCTCGACTTCCCCGCCAGGACCGCCTGATAAAACGCGGTGACGCCCTCCATCGCGTCGCTGTCCCTGAGCGAGTGGTCGGCGTTCGGGACGTAGCGCAGGTGCTTCTCCCCCTTGAGACCGTCGAAGTAGAACTGCGAGGAGTCCGGGAGGAAGAACTGGTCCCCCGAGGCGTTGACGATGTACTTGGGCATCGTGAGCCGCTCGCGATAGGAGTAGGGGTCCTCGATCGCGTAGAGCTGAGGGAGTCGCGGGTCCTCGACCCTCTGCATGATCTTGTGCTGAAAGTAGTCGTTCACCGCCAGCGAGTAGAAGCCGTAGGCCTGCACGTGGTGCTTCATCGATTCGCCGACGTTCAGGACGTCGATGACGACGGGGATGGCGGCCTCGACGCGCTTGTCCACCGCCGCGGTGCACCAGGTCGTCCAGCCGCGCTTCGACGCGCCGCCCAGGACGAATTTCTCGACCTTGAACTTCCCCCCCTGTTCGCCGGCCAGGAACTCCTGGACGCAGTCCATGGCGCGCACGACGCTCTTGACCATCGGCAGCCGCGCCGGCCAGGTCTCGTCCCCCGTCTTCAGGAACTTGTCCCAGGTGTAGGCGATGAGGTCGTCCTCCTTGCGGGGCTTGCCGTCGCCGTCGAAGACGATCGGCTGGTTCGGGATCATCTTGAGCTCCACGCAGACCGTGTTCGTCGCCGCCGCCATGCGGCTCGTGAGCCCGTCGGCCGACTTCGGGGGCTGGCCGCCGTTCGCGCCGCCCCCGATGAAGAGGAACGCGGTCGACGAGGCGGGCTTGTCCGGCTTGACGACGTTGACCCAGTGCTGCCAGACGGGACGGTCGACCTCCTTCTCGGTGCGCCACGTCTGCGATTTCAGGTCGATGATGAACTGGGTCGACCCGTCGCCCTTGGTCTCGCGGACGACGGACCACGCGTAGGTCGGATCGGCCGCGCGCACGTAGCGGTCGAGCGCCGTCTCTCCCGGAACAGCCTGCGGGCTTGGCCCGGCGAGAACGAGGACCCACGCCAGCGTCGGCCACGTCATCATGATCGGTCCCCCTGATTCTGTCCCCGCGTCACGCCCCCTCGAGGACCGCGGTCATCGGGAGCGCCACGATGCCGCGGGACACCGGCACCGCCTCCGCTCCCGAGTAGAGTACGACTCCAAACGGGGCCACGGACCCGAAATCATCGAGGAACGAGGCCATGCCCCGGACGTCGGAAGACCGCACGGTCGAGCTGAGCTTCACCTCGACGGGGACCAGGCGGGGGCCCCGGGAGAGGACGAAGTCGACCTCCGCCCCTGCGTGGGCACGGTAATGGAACAGGGCGGTCGGGCGGCGCGCGGTCTCCGAGAAGACCAGGAGGTGCTGGGCGACCAACGTCTCCAGGAGCGGCCCGGCGATCTGCTGGCGCAGCGCGCCCCGCCAGTCATGGACACCCATCATGTGGGCGGCCAGGCCGGCGTCGCCGAAATGGAGCTTGGGGGCCTTCACGAGCCGCTTGCCGAGGTTGCGCCAGTACGGGGGCACGAGGTCGGCGAGGAACGTGGCCTCGAGCGCGCCGAACCAGCGGAGGCCGGTGTCGGCGGAGAGGCCGGTCTCGCGGGCCAGCGAGGCATGGTTCGTCGTCTGGGCCGTCCGGACGGCGGCGAGCGTGAGGAAGCGGACGAAGGCCGCCACGGCATCCACCTGGACGATCGGCGGCACGTCCCGTTCGACGTAGGCGGAGCGGTACTGCTCGAACCAGCGGGTCCGGGCCGCGCCGGCGCGCCGGAGCAGCGGGACCGGGAGCCCGCCTCCCAGGACCCGCGCCCCTTCGAAGGCCGGGCCCCGCGCGAACCGCGAAGCCGCGTCGGCGGCCGACCGGCAGGCGAGGAGTTCATCGACGGGGTTCCAGTCCCCGTTCCCCGCCGCCTCGGCCCAGGTCATCGGCCGCATCCGGAGGAGGGCGGCGCGTCCGGCCAGCGTCTCCGAGACGCCTTTCCGGAACTCGATCCGGGCGGAGCCGGTGAGCAGGAAGCGTCCCGGCCGGGGCCGGCGGTCGACCTCCCGCTTGATGGCGAGGAGGAGTTCCGGCACGCGCTGGACCTCGTCGATCGTCACCGGGCGCGGCAGCCCCGCCAGGAATCCCTCCGGATCGCGCCGGGCGGCCGCGAGCGCCCCCAGGTCGTCCAGCGTGACATACGCGCGTGCCTCCGACGCCCGCCGCACGAGCGTGGTCTTGCCCGACTGCCGGAGCCCGATGACCGTGGTCACCGGGAACTCCTTCAGGCAGCGATCCAGCGCCGATGCCAGCGTCCGGGGCCGATCTGCCATACCTTGAAAATATACGACATTATCGTATAAATTCAAGGTGTAAGTAGGGCGTCCCTACGGAGGGGATCCGCCTCGGCCCCCTCCCACGAAGGGGTCGACGACCCGATGACTCGATCGTCAATGGGGCAAATCCCCCCTAACCCTTGCATTCCCCCCCGGCAGGGCTAAGATAACGCCCGATCCCTGTTCCTTTGGAGCCCGTATGGCCGACACCGCCACCCTCGCCGCCCTCGCCCAGAAGCTCCGCCGCCACTCGCTCACCTCCACTGCCGAGGCGGGAAGCGGCCACCCCACCACCTGCATGTCCTGCGCCGACATCATGGCCGTCCTCTTCTTCCAGGAGCTGCGGTTCGACCCGAAGAACCCGAAGGCCCGCAACGTCGACGAGTTCATCATGTCCAAGGGCCACGCGGCTCCCATCCTCTGGGCCGCCCTCAAGGAGGCCGGCGCCATCACCGAGGACCTCAACACCCTCCGCCGCATCGACAGCCCCCTTGAGGGCCACCCCACCCCGAACTCGCCGTGGGTCAAGGTCGCCACCGGCTCGCTCGGCCAGGGGCTCTCCTGCGCCGTGGGCATCGCCCTCGCCAAGCGCCTCGACGGCATCGCCTCGCGCGTCTACTGCCTCCTGGGCGACGGCGAGAGCGCCGAGGGATCCGTGTGGGAAGCCGCCCAGATGGCCTCCTTCAACAAACTCGACTCCCTCTGCGCCATCGTGGACGTCAACCGCCTCGGCCAGTCCGGCCCCACGATGCTCCAGCACGACCTCGACTCCTACGCCGCCAAGTTCCGCGCCTTCGACTGGAACGCCATCCCCGTGGACGGCCACGACATCGTCGCCCTCAAGGCCGCCTTCGACCAGGCCCGCGCCACGAAGGGCAGGCCCAGCGTCCTCATCGCCAAGACCCAGAAGGGCCGCGGGGTCTCCTTCCTCGAGGGCAAGGACAACTGGCACGGCAAGCCCGTGAAGAAGGGCGAGGAGCTTGCGAAGGCGCTCGCCGAGGTGGGCGACTCCAAGGTCTCCGCTCCGGTGGCCGCCCGCACCGTGGACGGCCCCTCACGGAATGGCGTCTCCTTCGCGCTCGACAACCCCGCGCTCGCCCCGGACTACCCGCCCGGAGCCGAGGCCGCCACGCGCGAGGCCTACGGCACCGCCCTCGTGAAGCTCGGCAAAATCTGCCCCGACGTCGTGGTCCTCGACGCCGAGGTGAAGAACTCCACCTTCGCCGAGAAATTCAAGAACGCCTATCCCGACCGCTTCGTCGAGTGCTTCATCGCCGAGCAGAAC
>JAHFOZ010000065.1 GCA_023261405.1 Planctomycetota bacterium | reverse complement strand
ACCTCAGGCTGGCGCTCTGGTTCCCCGCGCTCTTCGTCCTGGGCGCCGCGCGGGCGCCCGCGAGGGCCGTCCTCGCCGCGGCCATCCTCGCGGCGGCTCTCAACGCCACGGGGACGGTGTATCCCTTCGAGATGAAGCATGGGAGCCGGGAAAAGTTCCTCGCCGGCCTTCCCCCGGAGGTGCCGGTGGCCTGCATCTTCGCGGAGGATGCGCCGAGCTACTTCCTCTACGGGCCGGACTTCAGCCGCCGGGTGGTGTATCCGCGGTCGATGGAGGAGCTTGGGGCGTCGGGCGTGAGCCACGTCTGGGCGATCGGCTCGCCCGCCTGGTGGAAGCCGGGGCCCGAGTGGGTCCGCGTCAACTGGCTGCGGTACGAGCGGCGGTAGCGGGAAGGGCGGTCAAGCGGGGGCCGCAGGAATGTCGCGGCGCCCGGGTCTGCGAGGTACACTACCCGGGATGAAGACCTTCCACACGGCGCTGGTCGTGGTCCCGCCCGAGGAGGCTTGGGAGCCGATCCAGCGGATCCGCGGGCGCTTCGACCGGCACTTCCGCCGCTGGATGCCGCACCTCACGCTGCTCTATCCCTTCTGCCCCCGCGCGGAATTCGATGATGCGGAGGTGCTGGTCCGACGGGCCTGCGCGGGCATCACGATCTTCGAGGTCGGGCTCGCCGGATTCCGAAGCTTCTCGCACGGGCCGGAGAGCCACACGATGTGGCTCCATCCAGAGCCTGCGGAGGGGTTCGTCCGGCTCCAGGCGGCGGTCCAGCAGGCGTTTCCGGATTGCGACGACGTGTCCCGCTACGACTCGGCGTTCACGCCGCATCTCAGCGTCGGGCAGGCGCGACTGCCGCGCGACCTCGAGGAGCGCCTGAAGGAGGCGAGCGCAGGATGGTCTCCGCTCCGGTGGACCGTCCGCGAGGTCGTCCTCGCCGCCCGCGAAGGGGAAGGCGCCTTCGAGATCGACCGCCGGGTCCCCCTCGGGACGCCGGCTGTTCATTAGGAACGGATCCCTCGATCTCCTGCACGGGTATCGTCGCAGGGAGCGTCGGAATTCCATGTCCGTTCTCTTGTTCCTCTGGCTCCAATCCGCAACCCCTGAAGGGGGCCTCACGGGGGCGACGGACGCCTTTGTCGGCGGAAATGACGGGGCAAGGGCGATCATCCTCAAGCACGAGACGCGGGCGGTGCTGGCTCTCCGGAAGGTCCGCGAGAAGGCGTCGGCGCGGATCGATCCGCTGCTCTACGAGATCAAGAAGACCGCGGGAGGAGAGGAGCACTCCGAGGTGGTCCGGACCCTCGAAAAAAAGGACACCCTCGAGGCCGGGAACCAGGAGTTCGCGGCGACCTGCGGCAATCAGGGAGGCGATCGAGCGGCGGACGAAAACAGGCCGATGATCAAGCGCTCGCGGCCCGGAGCGCCTGGCCTCGGGTTCCGCCTGCCGAGTCGAGACGCTCAGACCGTCGGGAGCGCCCAGGGCGCGCGGCGCTCGCGGGTGAGCCACGCGTCGTCGCCCTTGCCGTCCACGAACTTCCAGGCCTTCGGGTCCCACTTGAGCGGGACGCGGTTCCAGTAGGCCAGGTTGCCCAGGTGGCAGACGGTGACGCTGCGCGCGCCGATCTCGACGTCGGCGATGGGCTTCTCGCGGCTCTTGAGGCAGTCCAGCCAGTTCTTGAAATGGCTCGGGGGCTTCACGGGGAGGAACTCGTCGGGCCCCGAGGGAGACTTGAGGCCCTTCTCGGCGCGGTACTTCTGGGTGAGGCCCTCCGGCTTGCTCTCGAGCTTGCCGCGGTTCACCGTGATCTCGCCGCCCTCGCCGATCACGCGGACGCCCCCGCTCGCGCCGTGGAGGACCTCGACGCCGTTCGCGTAGACGTACTTCACGCCGCGGTCCTGCTTCGGGTCCGACGGGGGCACGATCTCGACGGGTCCCGCCTGGTCAGCCTCCAGGAACCACTGGGCGATGTCGAAGTGGTGCGCGCCCCAGTCGGTCATCATCCCGCCCGAGTACTCCTTGTAGTTCCGCCACGCGGGGAAGTGCGTGTGCATGCCGCGCGGGCTGAGCACCGAGTTGTAGGGGCGCATCGGGGCCGGGCCGAGCCAGCGATCCCAGTCGAGGCCGGGCTGCGCGGCCTCCTCCGGGAGATCGCAGGGCTTGCTCGAACTACCCACGTCGACGACGATCTGCTTCACCTTGCCGATGGCCCCCTTGTGGACCATGTTGACGGCGACCTGGAACTCCCAGTCCGAGCGCTGCTGGCTGCCCGTCTGAAACACGCGGCCCAGCTTGCGCGCCGCCTCGATCAAGGTCCGGGCCTCGTGGATGGTGAGCGTGAGGGGCTTCTCGCAGTAGATGTCCTTGCCCGCCTTCATCGCCTCCAGCGCGATGAACGCGTGCCAGTGGTCGGGCGTGGCGATCATCACGGCGTCGATGTCCTTCCGGGCGAGGAGCTCGCGGTGATCGGCGTAGACGTCGCAGCCCTTGTAGGAGGCGCCCGCCTTCTTGGAGTAGTCCTCGTCGGTCTTCTTCTTGAAGAACTCGCGCCGGTCCTTGTCCACGTCGCAGAGGGCCAGGACCTGCGTCTCGGGCGTGCCGAGGGCGCGGCGGAGGTGCCCGAAGTTCATCGTCCCCGTGCCGATGAACCCCAGCCCGACGCGCGAATTGGGGGCCTTGTCCTGGCGGGCGAAGACGGAGCTCGGGACGATCATCGGCGCCGCGACGGCGGCGGCGCCCTGCACGAACTGTCGGCGGGTGATCATGGCTTCTCCTTCAATCAAAGGCGCCCGGCCGGGCGCACGTTCTTCCCCTGTACTTTCGCGGCCGAGTCGCCCAGGTCCTCCCGGGCCTTGTCGGCCAGCGCCTTGAGTCGTTCCACCACCTCGGGATGCTTCGCGGCGACATCCGCAGTCTCGCCCACATCCGAGTCAAGGTTGAATAGCGAAAGCTCGATCCGGCGTTGCACGTACTTGGCGGGGATGCCGTCCCTGCCGCCCGGCTTCCCGTCCAGGCTCCGGTACTCGTGGGGGAAGTGGAGCTTCCACGGCCCGCTCCGCAACGCCTGGAGCTCCAGGCCCCAGTAGTAGTAATACGCCTCGTGGGGCGACCGGGCCTCCGGCTCCCCGCGAAGCAGGGGCCCGATGTCCCGGCCGTCGATGATCCGGCCGGCGGGCGCGGCGGCGCCGGCGAGGCGGGCGAAGGTCGGAAGGAGGTCGATCGTGGCGGCGAGCTCTCCGCAGGTGCGGCCCGCGGGGATGCGCCCCGTCCAGCGGAAGATCGCGGGGACCCGCACGCCGCCCTCGAAGCTTGTGCCCTTTCCCTCGCGGAGCGGGCCGGCGGAGCCCGCGTGGTCTCCGTAGGAAAGCCACGGGCCGTTGTCCGACGTGAAGATCACGAGCGTGCGGCCGTCGAGGCCGTGCTTCGCGAGCGTCTCAAGGATGCGTCCCACCGAGCGGTCGATGTCCATGAGGACGTCGCCGAAGACGCCGCGCGCGGACTTTCCCGCCAGATCGGGGGAGACGGCGAGCGGCACGTGGGGCATGGAGTGGGGGAGATAGAGGAAGAAGGGCCGGTCCTTGTTCTTCTCGATGAAAGATACGGCGCGGTCGGCGTAGCTCGAGGTGAGCTTCGTCTGATCGGGGTTCTTCTCGACGACGGTCTCGCGGTCGATGAGCGGCAGGGGCGGGTAGCCGTTCGGGCGCTCGGGGTGGCGGGGCCACATGTCGTTCGAGTAGGGGAGCCCGAAGTAGTCGTCGAAGCCCTGTCGCGTGGGGAGGAACTTCGGATCGTCCCCGAGGTGCCACTTGCCGAAGCAGGCGGTGGCGTAGCCGCGCGGCTTGAGGACCTCGGCGATCGTGACCTCGTCGAGGTGGAGGCCGGTCTTCGCGCCGGGCCCGAGCGCGCCCTGAATGCCCACGCGGTTGGGATAGCAGCCGGTCATGAGGGCCGCTCGTGAGGCGGAACAGACGGCCTGGGCCACGTAGAAACTGGTGAAGCGCATCCCCTCGCGGGCCAGGCGATCGAGGTGGGGCGTCTCGTAGCCCTGGGCGCCCGTGCAGCCCAGGTCCGCGTACCCGAGGTCGTCGGCGAAGACCAGGACGATGTTAAGCGGACGATCGGAAGGCCCGGCCTGCGGCGCCGCACAGGAGGCGGCCGCGAGGGCGAGCGACGCGAGCCATCGCATGGAAGTCATACGTCTCCTGCGGGCCCTCAGATTCGGGGGCGCCCGGTGGTGCGGCCGGGGCGGATCCTGTACGGGAACAGGTGGTGCTCGGGGGCGGGGTCCGGGTGGGAAGCTCGGAGGACCAGCTCGACCGCCTTCCGGCCCATCGCCGGCCAGTCGGCCTGGTGGCAGACGAGACCGTCCACCTCCTCGCCGCCCCCGCCCATGACGCTCAGGTCCTCGGGGACTCGGACCTTGCCCCGCCGCAGGAGGCCGATCACCAGGCGGGCCAGCCTGTTGTTGAAGCAGAGGAGGGCCGTGGGCCTCGGGGTCATGGAGCGGAGTTCCTGGACGACCCGGGCCGCCCCCGCTTCCGTCAACTCGGTGTACAGTTCCCACGCGCGCCGCCGGGGCAGGCCGAGATCGCGGAGCGCCTGCCGGTAACCCTCGAGCCTCCACGGGTTGAGGTCCGAGAGCCGCCAGTGGGCGTACGCGATCCGTGAATGTCCGATCCCCGCCAGGTGGCGCACCGCCAGCCCCGCCCCCTGGAAGGAGTCCTCCCGGACGGTGCTGATCCGGGGCAGGTGGAGGTCGTGGTCGAGGAGCACGGTCGGCAGCCCCAGCCCGAGCGCGTCCCGCACCAGCTTCTCCTCCCCGCACGAGGCGAAGATGATCCCCCGGAGCCGCGCGCCCCCCGCGAGCCCGCGGAAGGCCCGGTCGAGTTCCGTGTGCGGCGCCGTGCGCACGGCAAGCTGGCAACCCGCCCGGCCGGCCTCGCGCAGCGCCCCCTGCAGCATGAGGGCGGCCAGTTCGTTCGTGGCCTCCTCGCCTCCGCCGCCGGCGGCGGGGTACTCCGCCTGGAGGTAGCCCAGGAGCGTGGAGCGCCCCGCACCCTTCCGGAACGCCATGGGGGGTGGCTGGAGGAGCGTCCCCTTGCGGCGGTACTTCACGAGGAGCCCCTCCCGCTCGAGGACCTCCTCCGCCTTGCGCACGGTCTCCCGGCTCACGCCGAGCTCCTCCGCCAGCTCCGCCGCCGGGGGCAACCGGTGGCCCGGAAAGCGCCTGTCGAGGATCGCCTGCCGCAGGAGCTGCTCGGTCTGGGCCAGGAGCGTGAGCGGGCGGGCCAGGCGAGGCAGGCCTTTCGTGGGCGGCTTCCGTTTCATTTACAATTATACAACCGCCGTGTCCATGGGGCTCCGGCAGATGCGCGGAGGGGCCGGGCGTAGTAGGGAAGGAGGTTTCCCATGCGTATCCTGGCGGCGCTCCTCCTGGTCGTGGTCCCGGCGCGGCCGGCGGACGAGACCGTCCGTCTCTTCAACGGGAAGGATCTCTCCGGCCTGACGACCTGGCTCAGCGACTCGGAGCGGGAGGACCCGAAGAAGGTCTTCAGCGTGAAGGACGGCGTCCTTCACGTCTCGGGCGAGGGGATGGGCTACGTTGCGACGGACAAGGAGTACCAGGACTACCATCTAGTCGTGGAGTACAAGTGGGGGACGCGCACGGACGGGGGCAAGTACGTTCGGAACTCGGGGATCCTGCTCCACGCCACGGGGCCGGACGGGAACGCCGGGAAGGGGACGTGGATGTCGTGCGTGGAACTCCAGCTGGCCCAGGGCTGCGTGGGCGACCTCATCGTGATCCGCGGCAAGGACGCCGAGGGGAAGGCGATCCCGGTGACCCTCACGAGCGACACGGTGAAGGGGCCGGACGGCCGCACGCGCTGGCAGAAGGACGGGACCCCCACGGCCTACTCGGGGAAGCAGTTCTGGTGGTCGAAGCACGATCCCGGCTTCAAGGAGATCCTGGACACCCGCGGGAAAGACGACGTCGAGAGCCCCCTCGGGGAGTGGACCCGGGTAGAATGCATCGGCGAGGGGAAGAAGCTCACCGTGATCGTGAACGGCCAGACCGTGAACGAGGCGTACGACGTCTTCCCGGCGGCGGGGAAGGTCCTCCTCCAGTGCGAGGGGTTCGAGATCTTCTTCCGGAAGTTTGAGCTCCGCCCCCTGAAGAAATGAGGCCCGGGATGGACCTGACGCGGCGCGACTTCCTGGAACTCGGGGCGGGCGGGCTCGCCGCGGCGGCGTTCCCCGCCCAGGAAGCCCGGAAGGCGGCCACGAAGTTCCAGGTGGCGTGCATGACGCTGCCCTACTCGGCCTTCCCGCTCCAGCGCGCGCTGGAGGGGATCAAGGCGGCCGGGTACTCCTTCGTGGCCTGGGGGACCTCGCACAAGGAGGAGGGCGGGAAGTCCGCCCCCGTCATGGCGGCCGACGCGGCCCCCGCGAAAGCCAAGGAGCTGGGGAAGCGCTGCCGCGACCTGGGCCTTGAGCCCCTGATGATGTTCTCAGGCATCTACCCGGAGGCGAAGGACGGCCTCGAGGTCCTCACGCGGCGCCTCGAACAGGCGTCCGCGGCGGGTGTCCCGCAGGTGCTCACGTTCGGCCACACCAAGGGCGGGAACCGGGCCCTCTGGGTGGAGCGCTTCCGCGCGCTGGGTCCGCGCGCGCGCGACCTGGGCGTCCTCCTCGTCGTGAAGCAGCACGGCGGCGAGACGGGCACGGGCGAGGCCTGCGCCGCGATCGTGCGCGAGGTGGCCGACGAGGGAGTCAAGGTGAACTTCGACGCGGGGAACGTGATGGACTACTTGAACGTCGATCCGATCCCCGACCTCGCGAAGTGCGCGGACACCGTGCGCAGCTTCTGCATCAAGGACCACCGGAACTTCCCCAAGGACGAGGATTGCGGCCCCGGCTTCGGGGAGATCGACCATTACAAGCTGCTCCACGCGGTGGCCTCCACGGGCCTCCCGATGCCGCTCTGCTGCGAGAACATCTCGGCGCCGCTCCTCCCGCGGCCCCCGGCGCCCGAGGGTGTGGACGCGCTCGCCCGGCGCGCGCGCGAATTCCTCGAGACCGTGATCGCGGGGCTGCAGAAGTGATCTTCGCGCTGCTCGTCTCGATCCTCCTCGATGAATCCGCTCTGAATCCCGGGGATGGCACCAACCACCAAGGCACCAAGACACCAAAAGTTTCAAGAAGTCCCTTGGTGGCTTCGTGTCTTTGTGGTTCGGTTCCTGCTGATGAGCTGGAGACGGCGCTCCGCGCGCTCGACTCCAGGGTCGGCGCGCCCGCGCGGTCCCTCCACAATGAGGGCGAGGACCTCATCCGGGCGGCAAACCAGCGCGAGAGCGAGGCGTGGCGGAAGATCGCCTCGAAGGAGGACTGGGAGCGGTATCGCGAGGACAAGCTCAACGCGCTCCGCGAGTCGCTCGGCGTCGCGATCGAGGTGCCCAGGGACCTCCACGCGCGGGTCACCCGGACCTTCGAGGGCGTGGGATACCGGATCGAGAACCTCGTCTACGAAAGTCGTCCGGGTCTCCT
This sequence comes from Planctomycetota bacterium, assembly GCA_023261405.1. Lineage (GTDB taxonomy): Bacteria > Planctomycetota > MHYJ01 > MHYJ01 > JACPRB01 > JACQFK01. Next base: position 7,964 of record JAHFOZ010000065.1, on the reverse strand, counting down.
GGTGAGCGCCAATCTCTACGGGCCGACCCAGCCGCCGGCCTCGATGCCGGGGTTCGTGATCGTCCACAGCCATCACAACCCGAAGACGCAGGGGGAACTTCAGGCGATGGGGGTCACCTGGGCGCGCCTCGGCTGCCTGGTCCTCGTCCCGGACCTGCCGGGGCACGGCGAACGGCGGCAGCATCCGTTCGTGAACGCGGAATCCTGGAAGGGGTCGTTCAGGGCCGGGCGGCAGGACTACTGGTTCCGCTACGTGACGGGGATGCAGCTCCACCTCGCGGGGGAAAGCCTCGTGGGATGGATGGCCTGGGATCTCCAGCGGGGGGTCGACCTCCTGCTCTCTCGCCGCGGGATCGACAAGGACCGGATCGCGCTCCTGGGTTCCGTGGCGGGCGGGGGCGACCCCTGCGCCGTGGCGGCGGCGCTCGACCCGCGGATCGCAGCGGCCGTGCCATTCAACTTCGGAGGCCCGCAGCCGGAGTCCCGCTTTCCCCTCCCCGAGGACTCCGAGACTTCGTTCAACTACGCGGGCGGCGGGAGCTGGGAGTCCACGCGGAACCTCCGGCTCTCCGCGCGCGACGGCTTCCTGCCCTGGGTCATCGTGGGCTCGCTCGCGCCGCGGCGCCTCGTCTACGGCCACGAGTTCTCGTGGGACCGCGAGCGCGACCCGGCGTGGAAGCGCTTCGAGCGGATCTGGGAGTTCGCGGGCGTCCGGGAGAACCTGGGCTTCGCCATGGGCCGCGGGCGCCTCTCGGGCAAGCCGCCCGAGGCGACCCACTGCAACAACATCGGGCCGGAACACCTGAAGGGGATCTACTCGGCCTTTGAACCGTGGTTCAAGCTCCCGATCCCGGACGGCGAGGCGAAGGAGCGCCGGACCGCGGATGAACTGTCCTGCTTCACGGCCGAAGTCCGCCCGAAGCCGCTGCGCGAGCTCCTCGCGGCACAGCCCCGCCCTCGGCCGAAAGGGGAGGATTTGCGGAAGGCGTGGGCCGTGATCCTCGGCCCCATCGAGGCCGTGGAGGCGAAGCCGTCGGCGGAGGCCGTGTCGAAGCTGGGCGAGGGGACGGCGACAAAGCTCATGCTCGGCGACGTGCCGCTCCTGATGCTGAGCCCTCCCGGGGAGCGGCGGGGTGTCGCCATCGGCGTCGCGCAGGAGGGCAAGGCCGGCTTCCTCAAGCACCGCGCGGAGGCGATCGCGGAACTCCTGCGCGCGGGCGTGGAGGTGGCCCTTCCGGACCTGCAGGGCACGGGCGAAAACGGGTCGCTGGGGAGCGGCCGCGGGCGCTCGAGCGGGGCGACTTCCTGCTCGTCCACCGAGTTCATGCTGGGCCGGACCCTGGTGGGACTCAGGCTGGGCGAACTCCGGACCGTCCTGCGCTTCGTGCGGTCCCGCTCGGAGCGGATGGCCCTCTGGGGCGACTCGTTCGCGCCGACGAACGCGGGGGACCGGGACCTCGCCGTCCCGCTCGACGCGGAGCCGTTCCCGGGTCACGCCGAGCCGCTGGGGGATCTTCTGGCGCTCCTGGGTGCGCTCTTCGAGCCGGACGTGAAGGCGGTCTATTCCTTCGGGGGTCTGACGAACTTTGCGAGTCTGCTGGAGAGTCCCTTCTGCTATGTGCCCCACGACGTCCTCGTGCCGGGGGCCTTGAGGGCAGGAGACCTGGATGGCGTGACGAGCGCGCTGGCGCCGCGTCCGGTCTGCCGCGAGGGGTGGGTGGACGGGCTGAACCGGCGGGCGGCCCCGGGGGGGCCGGGATCGGGTCCGGCGAAGTGGCTGATCGCGGCGGTAAGGAGATAGTCCATGGTGCACTCGACGCGGCGCGAGTTCCTCACGGCGGCGGGGGCGGCGTCCCTCGCGATCCCCATGAACGTGCATCCGGGAGGAGGGGATCTCCTCAAGATCGGACTCGTGGGGTGCGGGGGGCGGGGCACGGGGGCCGCGGCGAACGCGCTGGCGGCGGATCCGAACGTGAAGCTCGTGGCGATGGGCGACGCGTTCGAGAACCGGCTCAAGAAGTCGCTCGAGACGCTGCAGGGCGACGAGAAGGTCGGCGCGAAGGTGGACGTCAAGCCCGAGGGCTGCTTCTCGGGCTTCGATGCCTACAAGGGGGTGATCGCGGCCTCGGACGTGGTCCTGCTCTGCGAGCCGCCCCACTTCAGGCCGGCCCACTTCAAGGCGGCGGTGGAGGCGGGGAAGCACGTCTTCGCCGAGAAGCCGGTGGCGGTGGACGGGCCTGGGGTGCGCGCGGTGATCGCGGCCTGCGAGGAGGCGCGGCGGAAGAAGCTGTCGGTGGTCTCGGGCCTCTGCCTCCGGTACTCGAAGTCCTTCCGCGAGGGGGTGCGGCGGATTCACGACGGCGCGATCGGCGAGGTCGTGGCGGTGCAGGCCAACGACTACCGGGGCGGTCGCTGGGCGAAGCCGCGGCTGGAGGCCTGGGACGACATGACGTACCAGATGCGGAACTGGTACAACTTCACGTGGCTCTCCGGCGATTTCAACGTGGAGCAGCACGTGCACTTCCTGGACATCGGCGCCTGGGTGATGCGCGACCGGTACCCGGCGAAGGCGGTGGGCATGGGCGGCCGCTCGGTCCTCATGGAGCCGCAGTATGGGAACATCTACGACCACTTCTCGATCGCGCACGAGTACGAGGACGGCGTGAAGTTCTACTCCAACACGCGCCAGCACGCCGGGTGCAAGAACGACAGTTCCACGGAGGTCCTGGGCACGAAGGGCCGGGCCTACCTGTCCGAGGGCCGGATGGTCCTCACGGGGCCGCAGGCGTGGGAGAAGAAGGATAAGGACAACGAGTTCTACCAGACGGAGCACGACGAACTCTTCCGCTCGATCCGCTCCGGGACGCCGCTGGACAACGGCGACTACATGGCGAAGAGCACGCTGCTGGCGATCCAGGGCCGGATGGCGGCCTACACGGGCCAGCAGATCGGCTGGGACCAGGCGCTGAACTCGAAGGAGGACCTCTCGCCCGCGAAGTACGAGTGGGGCCCTCTCGCCGCGGCGCCGGTGGCCATCCCGGGTCGGACGAAGTTTTCGTAAGGCCGGCCTACGGCGCGTAGACCGTGACGTGCAGGCCCATGGTGGTGAGGTCGAGGGCCTCGAAGGTCACGGACCAGACGCCCGCCTCGCCGGACGCCGTGGGCTCCGTCCACGGATGAGGGTGGGCCGCGTCGAACGTGTGATCGTAGACGATGAGGCCGGCGGCATCCTTCACCGTGACGTGGAGCGTGCCGGCGTCCCATTGGGTCCAGTCGGCGTCGACGGCCGTGGCGGTCCCGTTCATCCGGACGAAGTAGGTCTCGGTGACGTCGCGGTCCCGGGTCTGCATGTGGCGCCAGAGGACGTAGGGGCCGCCCTGGTTGCCGGGGATGCCGGGGCCCGTGCCGGGGCCGTCGTTGATGGGCGGCTGGCCGGGAGGCTGCGGGTCCTGCCCGTTCCCCACGCCATTGTTGCCGTGCTGGACGTAGACCTCGCTCTCGCAATCCCCGGTGCCGGTGATGAGGATCTGGAGGTCCTTGACACCGCTGATGTCGAAGATCAGGTCGATGCGCCAGATCCCCGGCACGCCCTCCGCCGTCGCCTCCGGCGGCCAGTCTTTCTTCTGGTCCACCAGGCAGTGCGGCGCGTGGAAGGTGTCGCTGAAGACGAGCGTCTCCTCCGCGTCATAGAGGTTCACGGTGACATCGTTGGGGCAGCTCGGCTTGACCTCCAGGTCGACCAGCGCCGTGGGCCCGCAGTTGCGCCAGGCGTAGCTCTCGGCCGCCTTGAAGTCGTGATGGTCGGCCGAGCGGTAGAAGTAGTTCGGCTGATTGATGAGGACGAAGTGTTCCGTCTCCTTCGGCGAGAGGACCGCATCGAGGACGAGCAGGGACAGGGGGTCGCAGCCCGCCAGGGCCGCCGCCGCCACGAGCGCCGCATACCGCATAGTTCATGTCCTCCAGTGCAGGCGCCCACCCGGCCATCGGGCGGGCCTTCGAGAGGCTTCCCGGCCTTCTACCCCCTATCTACGGAAGGCGGGGATTCCATTTGTGAAAAGTGGAAGGAATGGGATTTGATCCCTGAGGCGGGGTGCCCCGTGCGGTTCCGAGCGTTCCTCAGGGGGGAAGAAGGAGGCATGGCCCTTCGATCAATCGCCTGTCTGCTCGCGCTTGCCGGAGTGCAGGATCCGACCGAGAACCCGCCCGCCCCGGGCTCGGGCTCGACCGCCGGGTGGAACCCTTCCATTAGAGCGGAGTATCCTACTGGACGAGCACGACCCCGGAGAGGGGAGGGGCGCCAGCGAGGAGTGAGCGGTCGGGAAAACGCCATCACTCCTGATCCGATCGCAACCCCCTACCGGGCATCCCGGAGGGCGGCGGCGAGGTCGGCCAGGGCGCGGTCGGCCTGGGGATAGACGGCGCCCATCCGGATGAAGCCGTGGTTCAGGCCCAGATAGCGGACGCAGCGGACGGAGACGCCCGCCTCGTGGAGCCGCGCGGCATAGCGCTCGCCTTCGTCGCGGAGGACGTCGAACTCGGCCGTGAGCACCAAGGCGGGAGGCAACCCGCGAAGGTCCGGCGCGCGGAGGGGCGAGACCATCGAATCCTCCGGCCGGCCGACCGGTCCCAGATAAGTCTCCCAGAACCAGATCATGTTCGATCGCGTGAGCCCGTAGCCGCTCGCGAACTTGTGATACGACTCCGTGTCCCAGGAGGCGTCCGTGACCGGATAGATCAGGAGCTGGAGGGCGATGCGCTCCCGCGCGCGGATCGCCAGCGCGGCGGCGAGATTCCCGCCGGCGCTGTCCCCGCCGACCGCCACCCGCGCGCCGTCCCGCGCCGCCCAGCGGAGCGCCGCCCCGGCCGCGTCGAGCGCCCCGGGGAACTGCGTCTCGGGGGCCAAGGGGTAGTCCACGGCGGCGACCCTCCACTCCGAGCGGCTCGCCAGGGAGCGGCAGACCTGGTCGTGGGTCGCCAGGCTTCCCACCACCCATCCGCCTCCATGGAAATAGAGCAGGGTGGGGAAAGGGCCCCGACCCAGGGGCGTGTAGACTCGCACCGCTCCGGCGTCCGGCACGACGAGGTCCTCGACCCGGGCGAGAGGTTCGTCCAGCTTCGGCACCCCTGCGGACAGGTCCTCGAACGAGACGCGGAGCTTGCGCAAAGTCTGGGTCCGATACTCGGGGACGGGCCCCAGGGCCTCGAGCGCCGCGCGCACCCGGGGATCCAGCTCCCCCGTGCCCTCCGCCGGCCAGGTCGCGAACCAGGTGTCCGGCATCATCCGACCGTGGGAAGAAACTTCGGCGTCCGCCGGCCGCGCACGGCCTGCTCGAAGGCAAAGGCGATCCTGAGGAGCACCGGCTCGCTCCAGGCGCGGCCGAAAAACGAGATCCCGAGCGGCAGCCCGAACGCCTCGCCTGCCGGGACCGTGATGTTGGGATAGCCGGCCACCGCCGCCGCCCCGGAGCTCCCGCCCACGCCCCGGTTCACGTAGATGAGGTCCGTCTTGCCCGCCGGTCCGCCCGAGGGGGCGACCAGCGCGTCGAGCTTGTGCTGGTCCATCACCGCGTCGATCCCCTCCTCCCGCGACATCCGGCGCGCCTTCTCGAGCGCGTCCAGATAGGCCTTCTCGGTGAGCGGCCCCTTCGCCTGCGCCTGGATGAGAACCTCCTGGCCGAAGTACGGCATCTCACGCTCTTGGTGCTTCTCGTTGAAGGCGATCAGCTCCTCGAGCGTGTGGACCGGCGCCTTCGGCCCCAGCACCGCAAGATACGCGTTGAGGCCGGCCTTGAACTCGTAGAGCATCACCTCGTACTCGAAGCCGCCGAATTTCCCGTGCGTGGGGAGGTCCGCCGGATCGACGATCACCGCGCCGCGGCGCTTCATCTCCTCGATCGCCGCCTCGACGACCTTCTCGCCCACCGCGCCGGGACGGAAGGACTTTCGCGCGAGGCCCAGACGCGCGCCGCGCAGCCCGTCCGCGTCGAGAAACGTCGTGTAGTCCCGGTGAGCCTTGTCGCGGCCCGCCTCGGTGGCCGCATCCGACGGATCGGGCCCCGCCAGCGCCCCGAGCAGGATCGCCGCGTCGGTCACCGTCCGCGCCATGGGCCCCGCAGTGTCCTGGCTGTGCGCGATGGGGATGATGCCCGAGCGGCTCACGAGCCCGAGCGTGGGCTTGATCCCCACGATCCCGCAGAGGCTGGCCGGCGAGATGATGGAGCCGTCGGTCTCCGTCCCCACGGCCAGCGGGCAGAAACCCGCCGCGACCGCCGCCGCGGAACCGGAGCTCGAGCCCGAGGGGTTCCGGTCGAGCGCGTAGGGATTTTTCGTCAGGCCCCCGCGGCCGCTCCATCCGCTCGTGGACCGGTTGGACCTGAAGTTGGCCCACTCGCTCAAGTTGGTCTTGCCCAGAAGCACCGCCCCCGCCTCGCGGAGCTTCCGGGCGACGAACGAGTCCTTCGGGGCGATCGACCCTTCGAGCGCGAGCGACCCCGCCGTGGTGCTCATCCGGTCGTGCGTGTCGATGTTGTCCTTGATGAGGACGGGGATCCCGTGGAGCGGGCCCCGGGGCCCTTTCGCCTTCCGCCCCTCGTCGAGCGCCCGCGCGAGGACGACGGCATCCGGGTTGAGCTCGACCACGGAGTTGACCGCGGGGCCGGCCTTGTCGAGATCGGCGATGCGCTTGAGGTGCTTCTCCGCGAGCGAAACCGCCGTCTCCCGCCCCGCCTTCATCGCGTCCTGCAGGCCCGCGACGGCGGCTTCCTCGAGTTCGGGCAGGGAAGCGGAGCCCCACGCGCGCAGGGCCGGGAGGCCGAGCGCGGCCCGTCCGAGGAAATCCCTGCGTCGCATCTTCCCTCACGCCGTACTTCGACTCGCGAGTTCGTGCCCCGTCGGCCGCAGGGGCACGAGGGGTCGCGGCCCGGTACACAGGATACACCACGGCCCGCCTGGCGCGTGGTAGAATGACCCCCGTGCTCCCGCGCGCCTTCGCGACCGTCTCCGACGCCGGCTACTTCCCCGGCCTCTGGGCGCTCCTCAACAGCGTCCATGCCTACCACGGCGCCGACCTTCCGGTCTTCGTTTTCGACGCCGGCCTGACGTCGCGGCAGAGGCTGGCGCTCGCCTCGGCCTCTCCGCTGCGGGGGCGGCTCACGGTCCTCCCCTCGCAGGCCCCCGGCGCGTGGGAGACGAAGCAGCAGTCACTGGCGGCGCTACTCCCGCTCGTCCGCACGGTGTTCCTCCTCGATGCGGACCTCGTGCTCACCTCTGCGATGGACGATGTCTTCGCGAAGGCCGAGGAGGGATGGATCGTCTCCTCCCGCGACGGCGACGAATCGGGCGACGTCGTGTTCGACGGGGAGTACGCGCGGTACTCCCCGGGGCTCGTGGGACGCCGCATGCCGAACTTCAACAGCGGGGCGCTCTGCCTCGACACGCGTCGGCACTGGGACCTCTGCTTCCTCTGGGGCGCCGCCTCGGAGTCCGGCACCTATTCCGCCCTGGGCGGAGAGCCCCTCCGCCTGCCCGGGCACGGCGACCAGGGGGTCCTCGTGGCCCTCGTGGCGCTCCTGGGCAAGGAGAAGGATCTCCACCTGAACGGGATGTCCGAGTGGTGCGACTCCTGGGGCACGCATCCCTACCGCATCGTCTCCCGGCAGGAGGGACGCCTCGAGGTGATCAACGGGAAGACCGGACGCCTGCAGCGGCTCGTGCACTCGTCCGGCCCGAAGTGGTGGACCCCGGAGGGCGTCCGCGACCTGGAGCGCTTCGGCGACAAGCTGGAGTGCTTCCGCCATTTCGCCGCCGCCGAGGAAGCCCCCGCCCTGCCGTGATCCGCGTCTGTCCGAAGCTCGACGCGGGCGGTATTCGCGCAACCCCCTGTGACTTCAGGGGGTTGTATAGGCCAGAGGATCAAACGGGAGGCCTGATCATGCGAATCCTGTGCGCAGGCGCGATGCTCGCCC
>JAHFOZ010000492.1 GCA_023261405.1 Planctomycetota bacterium | reverse complement strand
GAGGGGCCGCTCCGGGTCGACTCGACACCGCGGGAAGCCGAGGTCTGGTTCGACGGCCGCCGCGAGGGGGTGGCCCCGGTGCAGATCGCGAGCGTGACTTTCGAGAAGCACACGCTGAGGCTCACGCGGCCGTTCCACGTGCCGCGCGAGCTGGTCCTCGAGCCGCGGATGGTCGAGGGGCGCCGTGCGTTCCGGGTGCTCGACCGCGCGACCCTTGCCCCCTTGGCGGTCCTGGACTGCACCGCGGGCTGCACTCTGGGCGGCGTGGAACTGCAGCGCCTCAAGGGCCGCGTCCACATCACGACCCCCCGGGTCGAGAAGGCCGACGTCTTCATCGGCGAAGGTGCCGAGCCTGAGTTCTACGGTCCCACGCCGTTCGAGGGCGAGCTCGAGGCGGGCGTCCACCACTTCCGGCTCCGCAAGGAGGGGTACAAGGAGTTCTCCTTCTGGGAGCGCGTGGAGGGAGACGCGACGCTGACGAAGGAGGTCGCGCTCCTGGAGAGCGGCCGCTCCGAGCCCCCGGCTTCCCAGCCCGCCTCCCACCGGGTCCAGCTCACGTCCACCCCCGAGGGGGCCACCGTGTACGTGAACGAGACCGAGCGCGGCGTCACCCCCTGTGAGCTCGATCTCACCGCGGGCGATTACGAGCTGCGCCTCGTGAAGAAGTATCACGATCCCCGGGCGGCCACGCTCTCAGTGAGCAGCTCCGTCACGCGCGCCTACGCGCTCGCCCGCGTGAGGCAGTCGGTGACCTTCCATTCGGAGCCGCCGGGCGCACGGGTGTTCGTGGACGGCGTGCAGGTGGGCGTGACCCCGGTGACCGCCGAGGCGATCGAAGGGGGCTCGCACAGGGCCTCGTTCGTCCTGGACGGCCATTACGACCAGACGGCCGCGTTCGAAGTGCTGTGCCGCGACCCGCTCGAGAAGCCGATCAAGGCCACGCTGCAGAAGATCCCCCCCGCGCTTCTCAGCCTCGCGTGCGATGTGAACGGGGCTGAGGCCTGGATTGACGGCCAGCCCGCCGGCCGGCTCCCGCTGGCCCCGCGGAGCGTGGAGGGCGGGAAGCATCGGGTGCGCATCCTGGGAGTGGAGCGGACGGTGGCGATGGAGCCGGGCGTGGAGATCAAGCTGGCCTTCACGCGGAAGGACCTCGACCTCGCCTTCGTGCCCGCCGGGGAGTTCCAGTACGGAACGGTCACGCCGAATGCGGGCGAGGAGTTCCCCCGCAAAGAGCGCACCGGGGCCTACTTCATCGACAAGTACGAGACGACGAACGAGCAGTACGCGCTCTTCCTGGAGCACCTCGCGAGGACGAACGACCACTCGCGCTGCCACCCGGACGAGAAGCGGGGCGACCCCAGGAACCACGAACCCGCGTTCTGGAAGGATGCGCGCTACAACACCCCGCGGCAGCCCGTGGTCGGAGTGACCTGGTACGACGCCTGGGCCTACGCGGCGTGGGCGGGCAAGCGGCTGCCCACCGAGAAGGAATGGGAGCGTGCCGCGCGCGGGAACACCCGGTGGATGTACCCCTGGGGCAACGACTGGGCCGAGGGCGCCGAGAAGCGCTGCAACTGGGGCGACTTCAAGGGCTCCGTGGACGGGTTCGAGCACACCTCGCCCGTGGGGGCCTTCAAGGGCGAGAGCCCCATGGGCTGCTTCGACATGGTGGGCAATGTCAGCGAATGGTGCGTGGACGACTACCGCAACAAAGCGCCCAACAAGGTCATCCGCGGGGGGAGCTTCAGGCTGAAAGACTGGGTCACCACCATCTCGCGCTGGGAGGAGCGCCCCGGTGCCACCCTGGGCGACGTGGGCTTCCGCTGCGTGGTGGACCCGCAACCCTGACGAGCGCGTGGCTTGAAGCGGGTAGCTTGCAGGACCACAAGCTCCCTACGTCAGCCGCAACGTCGCCACCATACCGTCCACCGTCTCGCGCTCCAGCGCCTTCTCCTCCTCGCGGCAGGCATAAGTCAGGAAAACCAGGAGGTCGTGGTTCGTGGCCATCCAGAGGCGCCAGACGAGCGTGCCCTCCTCGGGGGAGTCCCCCGCATACTCGCAGGCCGCCCACTCGAGCCCGCCCTCCGCCCAGCGGCGCGACTCCGTGTCGGCGAGGTCGACGCCCGTGCCCCGCAGGAACGCGCGGAGCATCAGGGTGACGTCGATCCGCTCCCCGGGCTTGAGCGGGCGCGGGTCCTGCGCGGTCACCTGCAGCGCCCCGGCCCCCTCGGTGCGGTAGATGGACACCGGCTCCTCGTCGCCGTCCACCTCCCACCCGTCGGGGATCGTGATCCGGTACCAACCCTTCTTCTCGAACTCCCTCACTGAAGGCGGCCGTCCTTCATGTGAAGGGTGCGGTCGGCCTCCCGCGCGACGTCCGGGTTGTGCGTCACCACGATCAGCGTGGCCCCCGTGCTCTGCCGGGCCTCGAGGAGGCAGGCCATGATCTGCCCGCCCGTCCTCGAGTCCACGTCGCCGGTGGGCTCGTCGGCCAGGATCAGGCCGGGGCTGTTGGCCAGGGCGCGCGCGATCGAAACCCGCTGGCGCTCGCCCCCCGAGAGGCGCGTGGCCACGGCCCCCTTGCGGTGTCCCAGCCCCACCGCGTCGAGCAGCGCCGACGCGCGGTCGCGACGCTCCGCGCGCGGGACGCCCAGGGCCATCATGGGGATCTCCACGTTCTCCACCGACGTGAGGGTGGGAAGCAGGTTGTGCAGCTGGAAGACGAAGCCCACCTCGCGCGCCCGCACCGAATCGAGGTCGCGCTCGGCGGAGAGGAGGCGCCCGTTCAGCCAGACCTCGCCCTCCGTGGGCCGGTCGAGCGCCCCCACGAGGTTGAGGAGCGTGGACTTCCCCGATCCGCTCGGCCCCATGACAGCGAGAAACTCCCCCTTGGGAACCTGGACGGAGACCCCCGCCAGCGCCTCGATCGAGCCGCCCTCGTAGCGCTTCACGAGGTCCACGGTCCGGACGGCGAGCTCACTCATACTTGAGCGCCTCGATCGGGGAGAGCCGGCCGGCCTGCCACGCCGGATAGAACGAGCCCACGAAGCCCAGGGCCACCGCGATGCCGAAGGCCTGGACGAAGAGCGGGACCGCGTAGCTCGTCCCCAGAAAACCCTGGGGGGCGAACTTCACGAGGACTTCCGCGCCCGCGGCGCCGACGCCGAGGCCCAGCAGGCCCCCCACCGCGCTGATCAGGAGGCCCTCCGAGAGGATCAGGCGCTGCACCTGCGCGCGGCTCCAGCCCACGGCGCGGAGGGTGCCGATTTCGCGGGTGCGCTCGGAGACGCTCATGAGCATCGTGTTCAGGATGCCCAGGCCGCCGACGATCACGCTCACGAGCGTGATGGTCCAGACGAACCAGTCGATGTACTCGATCTGGTCGTAGAAGGCGGTGAACTCCTCGGTGCGGACCGCCTCGAGGTGCGGGAACTTCTCCTCGATCGCGCGCTTCACGGCCTTCTCGTCCGCCCCCGGCTTCAGAAAGAGGAAGGCCATGTAGATCGAGTCCCCGATGTGGAGGATCTTCTGCACCGCGGAGTTGGGGAGGATGGCCGCCATCTTCTCCCAGGGCACGCCCGAGTCGTAGACCCCCACGACCTTGAACTTCCTTCCGAAGGCGTCGAAGGTCCCGCCGACCTTGATCCCGAGCGCCTCGGCCGCCATGCGGCCCATCATGCACTCGTCGTCCGCCTCGATCATCCGGCCCTCGAGGCGGCGCTTGAACTTCTCGAGCAACCGGTCGCCGGGGGTGCGGCCGAAGACCACGAGCGGCGTGAGCTTGGAGGCCCCGAGCAGCCCGCGCGGCGAGGCGATGGTGATCGTGGCCTTCGAGAGGTGCTCCACGCCCTCGATGGCGGCGATGCCCTCCTGCTCCTCCTTGAGCACCCGGC
>JAHFOZ010000064.1 GCA_023261405.1 Planctomycetota bacterium | reverse complement strand
GTCGCTCTTCCGGTAAATGTAGACGGTCACCTCGTCGTCGCCATCGTAGTCCTGGAAGATCGAACCGCCCGCGGCCACCTCGAAGACGTCCAGATCCTCGTCCCTGTTCCTCTCGTGGAAGATCTGGACGGTCACCGCCGAGCTCCCCTGATTCTCGATGTAGATGTCCTGGTCGTAGTTCCCCCAATAGTTATGGCAGGCGGGGAGGACGACCAGGGCGGCAAGGGCGGCGAGGGCACGGGCCATCGGACTTCTCCTCGACGGACTCACATCATCATAGTCCGGAGGCCCCGCGAGTCCAAGGGCTTTGCGACGCGGCGTGCGGCCCGGGATGAAGGCGTCGCCTATCGCCGCGACATGACCTTCTGGCGGGCCTCCACGATCTCCTCGGCCGCCTGGAAGGGGACCGGCTCGTAGTGGTCGAAGGTCATGGTGAACGTGGCCTTGCCGCTCGAGAGGGTGCGGATCTGCGTGGAGTATCCGAACATCTGGGCCAGCGGGACCATCGAGGTGATCTCGTGGCCGGTCGAGCGCGCCTCCATCGCCTCGATGCGCCCGCGCCGCGCAGCGAGGTCGCCGTTGACCGAGCCCAGGTAGTCCGAGGGCGTGATGACGTTCACGGACATGACCGGCTCGAGGAGCGCGGGGCTGGCCTTGCGGAAGGCCTCCTTGAAGGCCATCGAGGCGCAGGTGAAGAACGCCCGTTCGCTCGAGTCCACCTCGTGGTAGTCGCCGTCGATGAGCGAGACCCGCAGGTCCACCACGGGGAAGCCCGCGTAGGGGCCCTTCCGCATCGCGTCGATCACGCCCTTCTCGACGGCGGGGACGTACTCCTTGGGGACGTTGCCGCCCTTGACGTCGTTGACGAACTCGAAACCGGCGCCCGACTGGAGCGGCTCGAGGAGGAGCTTGACTCGGGCGAAGTCGCCCTTGCCGCCCGTCTGCTTGACGAGCTTGTGGTCGACCTCGGCGCCGGTGGTGGCGGTCTCGCGGTAGGCGACCTGGGGGCGGCCGACCTTGGCGGAGACGTTGTGCTCGCGTCTCAGGCGGTCCACCAGGATCTCGAGGTGGAGTTCGCCCATGCCGGACATGATCGTCTCCTCGGTCTCCTGGTCGAAGGAGACGATGAACGTCGGGTCCTCCTCGGCGAGCTTGGCGAGGGCGTAGGAGAGCTTGTCCCGGTCGTTCCTCGATTCCGGCTGGATGCTCACCGAGATGACGGGGGAGGGGAAATCGATCGCCTCGAGCTTCACCGGGTTTTCCTCGGTGCAGATGGTGTCGCCCGTGAGGACGCGGTCGAAGCCGATGACGGCGCCGATCTCTCCGGGCCCGAGCTCCTGGCGGGCGATGGGGTGGTTGCCGTGCATCTCGACGAGGCGGCCGACGCGCTCGCGCCGGTCGCGGGTGGAGTTGTAGACGTAGGTCCCGGAGGCGAGGGTGCCCTGGTAGACGCGGACGTAGACGAGCTTGTTGTGGCGGTCGCTGAAGACCTTGAAGGCGAGGGCGGCGAGGGGGCCCTCCTGGAGCTTCGGGGAGGGGAGGTAGTGGATCACCGCGTCGAGGAGCCGCTGGATCCCGATGTTCCGCGCCGCGGAGCCGCAGAGGACGGGATGGATGGCGCGGGCGATCGTGGCCTTCCGGAGGGCGGCGCGGACCTCGGCCTCGCTGGGTTCCTGGCCGGCCACGAACTTGTCGAGGAGGGCCTCATCGGTCTCGGAGACCTTCTCGATCAGGTTCTTCCGCCACTTGTGGGCCTCCTCCCGGTGGGCCTCCGGGATGGGGCGCTCCTCGACGTGGGTCTGGCCCTTGGTCTCCCAGAAGATGACCTCGCAGTTCCTCACGAGGTCGATGAGGCCGGTGAACTGCTCGGCCTTTCCCACGGGGAGCATGATTGGCACGGCGTTCCCGCCCAGCTCGTTCTGGATCTTCGCAACGACGTCGAAGAAGTCGGCGCCAGTGCGGTCCATCTTGTTCACGAAGCAGATGGCGGGGACCTGGTATTTCTCCGCCTGGCGCCAGACGGTCATGGATTGCGGCTCCACGCCGCCCACGCCGCAGAAGAGGGCCACGGCGCCGTCGAGGACGCGGAGGGACCGCTCGACCTCGACGGTGAAGTCCACGTGCCCGGGGGTGTCGATGAGGTTGATGCGGTGGTCGTTCCACTCCACGGCGGTGGCGGCGGCGGTGATGGTGATGCCGCGCTCCCGCTCCTGCTCCATCCAGTCAAGCGTGGTGTTGCCCTCGTCGACCTCGCCGATCTTGTGGGTGCGGCCGGTGAAGTAGAGGATGCGCTCGCTCACGGTGGTCTTGCCGGAGTCGATGTGGGCGATGATGCCGATGTTGCGGATCTTGTCGATGTCCATGGGGCCGACTCAACCTTTCCAGAATACAGGCGGCAAAGGCCCGGCCGGCGCCTGTGGAGGGCGACCGGCCAGGCCCGTTGCCTTCTATCTCACGCTCACGCGGAAACCCTTGGCGCGGAAGGGGGGGCAATATATCGGGAAGGGGGCCGGATTGCAATCCCGATTCGGCGCCGGGGGTCAGGAGGCCGTCGATATCGCCGCCAGGGCGGCGTGGACGGTCCCGGCGATCTTCTTCGCTTGGAAACCCAAGACCCCGCCATTTCCGGCGGCCCGTAGGAGGGGGCCTGAGCATGGGTGATATGAGCCGGCGGGCGTTCATGGTCATGGGGACCGGCGCAGGGCTGGCCGCAACGGTCCAAGCCTCGGCCGCGAGCCGCATGAACGCGGGACTGAACTGATCGGCTCCTGGCAGGCTGATCGTCGCGTGATATACTCCGTGGGCCCGGGATGGGAGTCTCCCATCGCTTGCTTATGATCCTTGAGAGAATCCGATTCCTGCTCACAAGGTCTCCGCGCGGCAGGGCCTGGGCGGCTTCCGTCGCGGTTGCGACCGCATACGCCTTGCTCGCTCTCCTGGTGAACGCTGGGCGGACGACCATGGCGTACGATGACGCGGTCCTTGAACTCTCAATCGAGGCCCGGTCGGGGGTGGACGCGCCGTACCTCGAGGGAAGCCGCTTTTCCTCCTACCGCCGAATTGACGTGTACGGTGAGCTGATCCGGGGTCTGAATCACCTGACGGGAGACCGGACTTGTTCGCGGCGGATCCTCCTTGGGGCGATCACTTTCCTCACCGTCCTTGGGGCTTTTCATTTCTGTCACGGACTGCTCGATCGCACGGGGCTGGCGTGCGTGGGTGCCGTGCTCCTGGCCTTGCCCCGGCATTCTCTCGGGGCGGACTTCTGGGGGATTCTCGATCTCGAGCATGTCCTGCCGCGCTCGCTCTACACGCCGGTGTTTTTCCCGGTACTCCTGGGCTTCATTCGTCACCTGGATACTCCCCGGGGAGCATGGTGGATCCTCTCACCGGTCGTGGGCCTTCCGCTGTACAGTTTGTCTCCGGCCTATCTGGTCCTCATTTTCGCGGTCACGTACGTCCTCTATCACCGCGGCTCCAGGGAGTCGATGCTGTGCGCCACCCGCGTCATGGCCGCCCTCGGAGGGGTTGTCGTGGTCCTCCTCCTGCTCTTCACCGGGAGGATTGCAGAGACGTTCACGCTCTTGCACCTGAGTCCGTCGGTAGGCGAGGATGAGTACTGGGCCGCCATCAAGGGTGCGTATCCATGGGCGTTCTATCCCTCGGGATTCCCAGGCTGGGGATGGGATCGCATCGAGCGCTATCTCCTTCTGTCCGGGGCCGCGGCAGGCCTGGCCCTGCTGGCCGTCGGACGGAAAGAGGCCGTTCGGGGATTCGGGGGGCCGGAGGGACGCGCCTTGTGGATCTTCGGGGCGGTCTGCGTGGGGGTCAGCCTCGTGCCACCGGCGGCCGGCGAGGCCTTCTACCGGGGGTTCGACCTCAAGGCCACTTTCGTCGAGTTCTTCCGACCCTTCAAGTTCGTCCCGCTGGTGTGCGTCTGGGTGCTCCTCGTTTCGCTGAAGCACCTTGCGGCGGCGCCGTGGAACCGGGGGCTCCGATGGGGCCTTGGCGGCGGGCTCGTCGCTTCGAGCGCGTTCCTGGGCGCTCTCGAATCGAAGGCGCTCCTGGAGCGGGCGCCGGAGTGCCGGTTGATCGACCGGTGGTCCGACTCCCCGAACCTCCGCAGCGAGCCGGCCCGGAGGGACTGCTTTCGTGAGATGTGTGACTGGGCGAGGACGCGGACGGATCCCACGGACCGCTTCCTGTTCAACAGCAGCGCCTTCCGGCTCATCGCGCGCCGGCCCATCGCGGGGTCGCACATGGAGGTCTATATCGACGCCGCCGGTCCCGGCGGGGAGGAGCGGCTTCTCGATGCGTATCGGCGCCTTCAGGTGTACTACGAAGGCTCGCCCGGGGATCTCGTGAAGCTGGGCCGGGCCCTCGGCTGCCGGTATTTCGTCTGCAAGATCGAGACAAGGGGTATCGCATCTCTCGAGGGATGCACCCGGGTTTTCGGGAACGACTGGTATCAGGTATTCCGGATCGAGTGACCCCTCGGGGACCGGGGAAGCGGCGCAATCCGGCGGATGCGGGCGGGGGAATGCCTCCGGCGACCGCGATTCTGGATCGCTTCCTGCAAACGGCGGGGTCATTGAGATTCCCGGGAAATGCTGCCGTCTGGAGAATCGGACCCGCCAGAGTGGAGGGTGGAACAGCTATAGTAGGGGTATGAAGCGCGGGCGGGGGTTCATCGGGGGTCCCGTGTTGTTCCTTCCCATCGGCGAAACCCGCCTTCGCGCCGGAAGACGCTCTCCCTGTCCTTGCATCGACGGTGGAATGTGCCGCCAGGATCGGGTCATCTTCGGGATTCCCATGCATGTGGAGGAAGAAGGAGTGAGCGATGGCTGCCGGGACTGTGTATAGCGTCGTCATCCCTGTCTATAACAGCGCCCACATCGTGGCGACCACGGTGTCGCAGGTCCGCGAGTTTTTCCTTTCCCGGTCCTTGCGGTTCGAGATCGTGCTGGTCAACGACGGCAGCGGAGACGGCAGCTGGGAAGTGACCGTCGGCCTGGCCGGACAGTATCCGGAAGTGACCGCCATCAACCTGCTGAAGAACTGCGGGCAGCATCATGCCAACCTGTGCGGCTTCCGGGAGGCCAAGGGCGACTATGTCATCACCATGGACGACGACCTGCAGAACCCTCCCGAGGAGATCGCCAAGCTGATTGATACCGTCCAGGAAGGGTATGATCTTGTCATCGGGCGATTCGAAAGCAAGCAGCATTCCTTCGTGCGCCGCGCCGGAAGCCTGTTCGTCGGATGGCTCAACCGGAAAGTGTTCGAGGTGAAGGATCACCTGATCCTGACCAACTTCCGGATCATCCGCAGGGATGTCGTCGACCGCATCTGCCGGGACAGGTCCTTTTCGACCTATATACCCGGGCTGGTGCTCATGTACTCCTCCCGCCGATGCAATGTGCTGGTGCGGCATCTGCCCAGGGCGGAGGGTGCGAGCAACTACACGTGGAGGAAGATTCTGGGGCTCGTCGCCACCATACTCTTTAATCATTCGTCCATTCCCCTGCGGTACGGCGCGGCATTCGGGTTCATGACCGCGGGGGTCAGTTTCTTCCTGAGCCTGTATTTCCTGCTTATGGCCATGATCAACGGCACGAATGCCCCGGGCTGGGCATCCCTCGTCGTGCTGCTGTCGTTCTTCAACGGGATGCTGATCCTGCTCTTGAGCGTGATCGGCGAGTACCTGATCCGCATCCTGCGCGAGATCGGCACACCGCGCAGCTATGAGGTCAAGGAGATCGTCCGGCAATGAGGAATCTGCTCATCGTCGGCGCCCAGCGCTGCGGATCCACCTATCTCTACAAGGTCCTCGATGACCATCCGCAGGTGAGCATGGCGCACCCGGTCCGCCCGGAACCGAAGTTCTTCATGAATGATCCATGGACAGCCAAAGGGAAGGACTTCTACGAGAGCACCTATTTCAAGGACCGGAAAGCGGGCACCCTGTATCTGGGTGAGAAGAGCACATCGTATATCGAGAGTCCGGTGGCCGCGAGAAGAATGCGGGACTTCTATCCGGACGCGCGCATCCTGATGATCCTGCGCGATCCGGTGTTGCGGGCCTACTCGCACTACCGCTTCAGCGTGGAGCATCGACTGGAGACTCTGACGTTCAGCGAAGCATTGAATGCTGAGGCGGAGCGGTTGAACCGCGCAGAGTTCTCCACCTCCGTGACCCCTTTCGCCTATCGCCGGCGCGGGAACTACATCGATTACATCGTGCCTTATCTGGACGTGTTCGATGCGAGCCAGCTGCGCGTCCTCATTTTCGAGGAGTTCGTGGGCGGCGTGGCGGACGTGCAAGCCTTGTACCGCTGGCTGGGAGTGGATGACGGTTTCGTGCCGGGGTCGCTGCACCAGGTTTTCAACCAGGCCACGGGCGAGAAAGAGGAACAGGGCAACGCCTTCCGCGATCTGGCGCTGGGCTATCGGGACTCCATTGGCCGGCTGGAAGCGTTCCTGGGGCGCACGCTGGGGGGCTGGCGTGAGCACCACCGGGGACTCTGCGGCATGACGGTGTGAGGAAGCTCCTGAGGCTCCTGATCCGCATGGCCGCGGTCGTTCCCGCCGGGACTGTGCGTAGGGGACGGGCCCGATGAAAGGCGTGACGCCCTATAGCGGGTTGTCGCAGTTCTATTTCCTCCATCTCCTGAGGCAGATCATCCGTGTCGGGGAGCTGGGAAGAGCCGGCCTTACCATACTGGACTTCGGTTGCGGAGCAGGAGAGTTGAAGCGCCTTGCGGGTGGGCGGGTGATCGGTTACGACATCATCCCCTCTTTGAGCGATGTCAAGGACTGGCGGTCGGTGGATTTCGATGTGCTCGTCGCCAACGAGGTGTTCTGCACGTTCAGTGAGGGCGATCTGGGAGATCTGCTTCAGGAACTCAGAGAGAGGAACAAGGATCTTGAGCTGGTCGTCGGCATCAGTCGCCAGGGGCTGCTGAACAACATCGGGAAACACCTGCTCGGCAGGCCTGACGCGCATTCGACGAGCAGGCTCGGGCCGGAGAAGGAAGTGGAGATACTGCAGCGCTATTGCCGGATCCATCGGAGGAAGAACGTGCTGAATCTGGCGTATGTCTATTCGCTATCGTTCAAGGTGACCTGACCGGCCGGGTTGATCGCCGGGAATGACATGAATCCATTCATCAGGAAGATCCCCAGAGGCGTCATCTATCACCAGGTGAGCGAGAGCTTCCGGTATCTTCTGGCCTCCTTGTTCATGCCGCTGGGAGGGCGGGAGAAGGTCGGGGAATTCGAGCGGGCGTTCGCCGCCTATTGCGATCGCAAGCATTGTGTCGCCTTCCCGTTGGCCCGGATCGCGATCTACTTCGTGTTGAAGGACCTCGCACTGCCCAAGGGCAGCGAGGTCATCCTGCCGCCCATCACCATCAAGGGGATCGTGGATGTAGTGCTGGAGCTCGGGCTCGTTCCGGTCTACGTAGAGATGGATCCCGAGACGATCAATTTCGAAATGAATGACTTGCGCAAGAAGATCAACCCCAAGGTCCGGGTCGCCATCATCACGCCCTTGTTCGGGCTTGTCCCCGATATCGCAGCGATGATGACATTGTTCAGGGGGCACGGGATATTCGTCATCGAGGATTTTTCCCAATGCCTCAATGCTCGCTTTGACGGGAAGCGCGTCGGGACGTTCGGCGATGTGGGGATCTACAGCTCTTCTTCGATCAAGATGCTGGATACGCTCGGTGGGGGTCTGGCGATCACCGACGACGACCCCACTCATGACGGGCTCAGGAGGGCGCAATCGGGTCTGTTTCCTGCGGACCGGAAGCTCCTCGTCAGGAAAGCCTGGGTCAATCTGGTGAGGAATGTCGCCACCACTCAGCCCGTCTTCTCACTGATGACGTTCCCGCTCCTGCAGTTCATCCGTAAACGGGATGCGGGCTCGGCGCTCAAGCAGACGGGTCACCGGGACAAGGGCAGGTTGCCTGCGCTGCCCCGTGTGTGGTTCTGCAAGTACAGCTCCGTCCAGGCGGAGATCGGCCTGGCACACATCGATGCGGTCCTTGCCGGGGACAAGGCCAGAGTGGCCAATGTCGCATTCGTGAAAGCGAACAGCGGAATGGCGAGATTCCCGGCGACGACCGAAACATCCGATAATGTCTATTGGCAGCTGATCGTGCTCGTTCCCAGTGCCGTTGAAGCGCAGGGCTTCTTCGCAAGGCGGGGGATCGACAGCGCGACATCCAGCCTGGAACTGGTCTGCGCCTTGAAGGAGTATCCGAACCGCGTAGATCTTCCGATTGCGGAAAGGGTCTATCGCAACGGGTTACTCATCCCTTGTTTCCCCGAGCTGAGCCGCGCGGACATCGAGCGAATCGCGGTGGCAACGAAGGAGTTCTTTGCCGGGCCTGGACAGCGATCGGGAGCTGTGTGAGAAGCGCGATGAACAGAGGGCCACAGGATGCGCGGGCCACGCAGGGGGTCGGCAAGGACTTCAGCGGCCTCTCTTCTCCGTACGAATCGGCTGAAACTCCGGGCTTCGAGTGTGATACCGTATCGAACCCGTGGGAAAGTTGTGTCGAGAACATGGTGTCGCTTCTGAAAGCCCGCGGGGACATCCCTCATGCGGCTTGACCCCTGGCTTGGCCCTCTCTGCCGGATCCTGCGGGCCATGTCATGAGTCCGAATGTGGCGGTCATCGGGAGCGGCCTGTCCGCGATCGGCGCCATCAAGGCGCTTTTAAAGCTTGGCATCAAGCCAACGGTGCTCGACTGGGGCGAGAGACTGGATGCAGAACGCACTCGGCTGGTCGATGGCATGGCCCGGAAGAGACCCGACGAGTGGACGGCCGGAGAAAAGTTCGCCCTGGACAGGAACCCGACATTGGAGGACGGCTCCTCGATACCGAGAAAGCTGGCCTTCGGATCGGATTACTTCTACGGCAGGTCCAGAAGCGAAGCTCCCGTCAAGGCGGACGGAAATCTTCCGCCTTTCAGCTATGCGCTCGGCGGATTGAGCGTCGGCTGGAGCGCAGCAGTCCTGCCACCGCAGGCGTGCGATCTGGCCGACTGGCCGGTCGACGCTGACGAGCTCACGGAGTACTGCAGGATCGTCCTGTCGGATCTGCCCTATTCGGCACGCGATGACGGTTTGAGCCTGGAGTTTCCGGTACTGGCATCGGCCCCCAAAGCACTCCAGCTCAGTCGCGCAGGCAACCGCCTTCTGGATGCGCTCAACGGTGCGGTGGCCCTGAAGAAGGGCGAGGTGGTGTTCGGCCAGGCGCGGTTGATGGTCAGCCCCGTGTCTTCGGGTGGGCAGGCGGGCTGCAGGTATTGCGGACGATGCATGTCCGGCTGTGTTTACAGGTCGATCTACAAGGCGGGTGATGAGATCGCCGCTTTGCACGGGAAGGGCGAGATCGATTATTTCTCCGGCTGCATGGTGGATAGCCTGTCGGAGAAGGACGGGAAAGTGACGGTCGCCTATCATGATGTCGAAGGGCAACAGCGCACGGGGCAGTTCGACCGGGTGTTCCTTGCGGCAGGAGCGGTCAACAGCACCCGAGTGGCATTGAATTCGCTGGGCCTATTCAGGAAGACGGCCCAACTCAAGAGCCGGGGTGGCTTCGTCATTCCGGTGTTCAGTCTGCGGCGACTGCCCATGGACTGGCCGAACTGCAATACGCAACCGGCACTCTTCCTGGAATTCAAGGGGCGCGGACTTGAGCATTGGGTGCACGTGCAGATCTCCGCGGAAAACGAGTTGCTCCTTCAGAAGCTGAAGCTGCCGGGGAATGCAGCAGGGATGGCGGCGCGCCTCAGGCGGCTCATCGCGGACCATATCGTTCTGACCCTGGTGAATTTCCATTCCGAGCACTCGGGGCACTATGATCTGTGGGTCGAGCCTTCCTCCGATCGCACGAGCAGCAATTGCCTTCATACCCGGCATCAGAAGTCTTTTCCTCAACTGAAGGTGTTGTGGGCATCAGGTCTCATGCTGCTGAAGCTGTTTGCCAGGATCGGCTGCCTTCCGCTGCTCCCCCTGGCAAGACTGAACAGCGGCGCCTACCACGTGGGAGGTACATTGCCGATGAAAGCGCAGCCGTCGGGCGATCTGGAGACGGATGTTCTCGGCAGGATCAAGGCGTGGAGGCACGTTCATGTCGTGGACACCTCGATCTTTCCGTCCCTGCCCGGGACGACGGTCGGCTTGCTGGCGATGGCCAATGCCTATCGCATCGTGGATAAGATATATTCGCACGATCAACCAGGAGCAGCAGAATGATCCGTTTCAACTTTCCACATATGGTGGGCGCGGAACTGGAGTACCTGCAAGACGCCTGTAAACGCGGGCGCCTGGCCGGGGGCGGGGAATACACGAAACGATGTTCTGAGCAGCTCGTGCGCTATCTCGATGGCTCCAGCAGCGTCCTGCTCACGCACTCCTGCACGGCCGCCCTTGAAATGGCCGCCTTGCTGACGGAGATACAGGCCGGCGACGAAGTCATCATGCCGTCGTACACTTTTGCCTCCACCGCGAATGCATTCGTATTGCGGGGCGGGGTGCCGGTCTTCGTGGACATCAGACCGGATACGCTGAACATCGATGAACGGCTGATCGAAGCCGCGATCACTCCACGCACCCGGGCCATCGTCGCCGTGCACTATGCCGGGGTGGCGTGCGAGATGGATACTATCCTGGACGTCGCCCGACGACATGATCTGAGGGTGATCGAAGACGCGGCCCAGGCGTTGGGGAGCCGTTATCGCGGGCGCAAGCTGGGCACCCTCGGCGATCTGGCCGCCTTCAGTTTCCATGAGACCAAGAATATCGTCTCCGGCGAGGGCGGGGCCCTGGTCGTCAATAATCCCCGTTTCGCCGAACGTGCGGAGATCATCCGCGAGAAGGGTACAAACCGCTCGCGTTTCTTCAGGGGGCTGGTCGACCGGTACACCTGGGTGGATGTGGGGTCATCCTATCTGCCGAGCGAACTGGTTGCGGCCTTCCTGTATGCGCAACTGCAGCATATCGACGAGATAAACGGCCTGCGAATGGACATCTGGAAACGGTATGAAACGGCGTTGGGTGGTCTCGCCGAAGAAGGCCTGGTCTCGCTGCCGGTGGTCCCTTCGACGTGTGTTCATAACGCCCACTTGTTCTATTTGCTGACCCGCACCCACGCTGAGCGGAGCGGCCTGTTGGCTGCCCTGAGAGGGAACGGCATCGGTGCGGTATTCCACTATGTGCCGCTTCACAGTTCCGATGCCGGGAAAAGGTTCGGGAGGACAGGATCGTCCATGGAGGTTACGGACGACCTGTCGAATCGGCTGGTTCGGCTGCCGATCTATCCGGATTTGACCGCGGCCGAGTTCGGATTGGTATGCGAATCCGTGATACGGTTCACGAAAGCGTTTCCAGGTGGGATTGATGCTGAAGCCCTTCCCGACGGACCGTCCGCATAAGGCAGGCCCCCTGATGCCTCCTCGGCAGGGAGACGGCGACCCGCGATCAGGCGACCCGGGGCGTAGTTTCTGGTAGGGTGTTTGAGACCATGAGCTCCGTCCTTCTCGCCGCGGCATTGGCCCTGCA
This sequence comes from Planctomycetota bacterium, assembly GCA_023261405.1. Lineage (GTDB taxonomy): Bacteria > Planctomycetota > MHYJ01 > MHYJ01 > JACPRB01 > JACQFK01. The sequence continues at coordinate 4,042 of JAHFOZ010000064.1, read as the reverse complement.
GGCCGCCGCGCAGGAGTCCGGCCCGGACGGGCGCGTGCCGTGGATCTCGTCGCGCATCACCGGCAGCCCGGAGCCGCCGCCGCCGCTCCGCGCCGTGCGGGCCTGGCCCGCCCTCACGTTCCGGAAGCCGGTCCACCTCGTCCCGATGCCGGACTACTCGCGCTGGGTCGTCGTCGAGGAGGAGGGGACGCTCCACACGGTGCGGAACGATCCCGCCTGCGACAAGGCCGACTACCTCATCGACCTCCGCCAGGCGATCCGAGGCCTCGACAAGGTCGAGCGCTGCAAGGGGGTCGCCTCCTGCTACTCGATCGCGTTCGACCCCGAGTTCGCGAAGAACCGCTTCTGCTACGTGATGTACGTCCTCGCCCCGACCGATCGCAAGGGGCCGCTGCCGAACGGGTCGCGCGTCTCGCGCTTCAAGGTCAGCGCGGACGACCCGCCCAAGATCGATCCGGCGAGCGAGGAGGTCCTCGTCACCTGGCTCACGGGCGGCCACAACGGGAGCGACCTCGTCTTCGGCAACGACGGCTTCCTCTACATCTCCGCCGGCGACGCCGAGGACCCGAGCCCGCCCGACAAGCTCCGTACGGGCCAGGACGTGAGCGACCTCCTCTCGTCGGTGCTGCGGATCGACGTGCGCCGCTCCGAGGGCGGCCGCCCTTACGCGATCCCCCCCGACAACCCCTTCGCCGACGCCCGCGGCGCGCGGCCGGAGATCTGGGCCTACGGATTCCGCAACCCCTGGAGGATGAGCGTGGACCGGAAGACCGGCCGCCTCTGGGTGGGCGACGTGGGCTGGGAGCGCATGGAACTCGTCTTCTGCGCGGAGAAGGGCGGCAATTACGGCTGGAGCGTCATGGAGGGGACCCTCCCCTGCATCCCGGACGCGAAGCGCGGGCCCACCCCGATCCTCCCGCCGGCGCACCAGATCCCGCACCCGGAAGGCGCGTCCATCACCGGAGGGTACGTCTACCGGGGCTCGAAGCTCAAGGGTTTCGAGGGCCGCTACTTCTACGGTGACTGGGAGTCGCGACGCGTCTGGGCCAATCCGGTGAAGGAGAATTCCCTCGGCGACCGGCAGGAGGTCGCGCGCACGAGCCTGCGCATCGTGGCGTTCGCCGAGGACAAGGACGGCGAGCTCCTGATGGTCGATCACGAGAAGGGCGGCCTCCACCGGCTCGAGCCCAACGACGCCGCCGCGGCGCGCAACGCGGACTTCCCCCGCACGCTCTCCGCCACCGGGATTTTCTCCGACCTGAAGGCGGAAACGCCTTCGGCCGGGGTCCTCCCGTATTCGATCCATGCCGCCCGCTGGGCCGACGGCGCCTCGGGGCAACGCTGGCTCGGCATCCCCAACCGCGAGGCGATCAACTTCGTGGACAAGAACAAGGAGTGGCCCAAGGAGAGCGTGTGGCCCAAGGACAGCGTCCTGGTGAAGACGCTGACGCTCGAGGGTCGCAAGGTGGAGACCCAGGTCCTCCATTACGACGGCGGCTTGTGGAACGGCTACACGTACACGTGGAACGAGGCGCAGACCGACGCCGCGCTGGCGCCCGCCGGGGGCGCAGAGGTGGACTTGGGCGGCGGCCGGCGCTGGAGGGTGCCCGCGCGCGCCGCCTGCCTCGCCTGCCACAATCCGTGGCCCGGTTACGCGCTCACGTTCAACGCGGCGCAGCTTCCGCCCGAGACGATCCAGTCCTTCCAGAAGCAGGGCATCATTCCCAAGCAGGTCGCAAAGGCGAAGAAGCTCGTCGATCCGCACGACGAGTCCGCCTCCCTCGACGAGCGCGCTCGGGCGTACCTGTCGGTCAACTGCGCCCACTGCCACCGCTTCGGCGGCGGCGGCGCGGCGCGGATCGACCTGCGTCACGAGATCCCGTTCGAGGAGACGCGCGTGCAGGGCGTCCGCCCCGTGCTCGGCGGGTTCGACCTCACCGATCCCTCGATCGTGAGCGGCGGCGATCCCGCGCGGTCGGTGCTCCTCCTCCGCGCCTCCAAGCTCGGCCACGGGCGGATGCCGCAGCTCGGCTCGGATACCGTGGACGAGAAGGGGATGCGGCTCCTCGCGCGCTGGATCGCCTCCCTCCCGGCCGTGCCGTGCGACTCGGCGGCCCGCGCCGGGGAGCGGTCCGCGCTCGAGAAGCTGCGCGGCGGCGACGCGGCCTCCATCGACCGCCTGCTCGCCTCGACCTCCGGGGCGCTCGACCTGATCGGGTCGCTCGACGCCCTCCCGGAGGACGTCCGCCGAAAGGCGATCGCGAAGGCGCTCGAGAAGCCGCCGGGGTTCGTGCGCGATCTCTTCGAGCGCTTCGAGCCGCCCGGGAAGCGTCGCGAACGGCTGGGGACCTCGGTCAAGCCCGAGCGCCTCCTCGCGCTGAAGGGCGATGCGTCGCGTGGACAGGCGCTCTACGCAAGCCCCGCCGTCCAGTGCACCAAGTGTCATCGCGTGGGGGCGGGCGCGGAGACCGCGGGCCCCGAACTCACCAGGATCGGCGCGAAGTACGACCGCGCGAAGCTGCTGGAGTCGCTCCTCGAGCCCTCGAAGTTCGTGGATCCGAAGTTCGCGGGCTACGTGGTCCAGACGAAGAGCTCCGACGTGTACAGCGGCATCCTCGTCTCGAAGACCGAGAAGGAGATCGTCCTGCGCGACGTCGAGAAGGAGACCCGGCTTCCCGCGGGCGATGTCCTCCGGATGGCCGTCCAGCAGACCTCGCTCATGCCCGAAGGGCTGCTCCAGCACCTCACCGCGCAGGAGGCGGTCGATCTCCTGGCGTACCTCGAGTCCCTGAAGTAAGGAGCCGCCCATGAAGTGGATCGTCGCCCTCGCGGCCCTGGGTCTCGTCGCGCCGCAACAGGAGTTCCTTCGCTCAGCGAAGAGCGGCGCGTGGTCCGACCCGGCCACCTGGGAGGGCGGCGCCATGCCCGGGGCCGGCGCCCGGGTGCAGGTCCGCGCGGGGCACGTCGTGACGTACGACGTCGCCTCCGAGGCCGCGATCCGCGTGATCCATGTCGCGGGGACGCTCACGTTCGCGCGGGACCGCGACACGCGGCTCGACGTGGGGCTCATCAAGATCCACGGCGGCGACCACGCCACCGAGGACGGGTTCGACTGCGAGGCCAGGCTCGCGCCGCCGGATGACGGGTCGCCCCGGCCGACGCTCGAAGTGGGCCGACCCGGCGAGCCGGTGACGGCGAAGGCGCTCATCCGCCTCGTGTACTTCGAGGGCATGGACAAGGAGACCTGCCCCTCGATCGTTTCCTGCGGCGGCCGGATGGAGTTCCACGGCCTGCCGATGAGCCGCACATGGACGAAGCTCGGGGCCTCCGCGAAACAGGGGGACTCCGAGGTGGCGCTCGCCGAGCCGGTGAGCGGGTGGAAGGCGGGCGACCGGGTGATCGTGACCGCCACGCAGCGGGATCCGGACGAGCAGGGCACGCGTCGTCCCGGCGGGGCGCGGGAGCCGCGCAGGGTCTTCACCGAGGAGCGCGAGGTGAAGTCGGCAGAGGGCGCGAAAGTCGTGTTTGACCAGCCACTCGAGCACGCGCACCGCGGGGAAGGGGACTACCGCGGAGAGGTGGCCAACTTGAGCCGGAACGTCGTGGTCGAATCCGCGGCGCCGGGCGGGGTGCGCGGTCACACGATGTATCACCGCAACTCGGCGGGATCGATCAGCTACGCGGAGTTCCGCCACCTGGGGAAGGAGAACGTGCTGGGAAAATACAGCCTTCACTTCCACCTCGCGGCGAACTCGATGCGCGGGAGTTCGGTGGTGGGCGCGTCCATCTGGGACAGCCACAACCGCTGGGTCACCATCCACGGCACGAACCACCTGGTCGTCCGCGACTGCGTGGGCTACAAGAGCGTCGGTCACGGCTTCTTCCTGGAGGACGGCACCGAGGTCTACAACGTCCTCGACCGCAACCTCGCCGTCGGCGCCCGCCGCGGCAAGCGGCTGCCCAAGCAGGTGCTCGGTTTCGACGCCAACGACGGCGCCGGGTTCTGGTGGGCCAACAGCCTGAACACCTTCACCCGCAACAT
>JAHFOZ010000491.1 GCA_023261405.1 Planctomycetota bacterium | reverse complement strand
GGGACCGCTCCCGGAGAAGGCCGGGAGTCTGAGCTCTCCGGAATCATCATGCGCCTGCCCCAATAGGCCTATGTGCGGGATAGCCGGTATCGTGGGCGCGGGCGATCCGGCTGCGGCGCTCCGGTGCATGGTCGAAGCCATGCGGCATCGCGGTCCCGACGACAGCGGAGCGGAGATCCTCGCCACACCCTCCGGCACCGTCGCGCTGGGAACCACCCGACTCGCCATCACCGACCTCTCGCCCGCCGGGCACATGCCCATGACGGATCCGGCGACCGGCAACCGGATCAGCTACAATGGCGAAGTCTACAATTTTCAAGAACTGCGTCGGGAATTGGAGGCCGGGGGCGATCGCTTCCGCTCGGGGACGGATACGGAGGTGATCCTCCGGGCGTACGCGCGCTGGGGCGCCGACTGCCTGTCGCGATTCCGGGGCATGTTCGCGTTCGCGATCTGGGATCAGGGGAAGCAGGAGGTGTTCCTGGCGCGGGACCGGATCGGGAAGAAGCCGCTCTATTACGGGGCCGACGCCGCGGGCCGGTTCGTCTTCGCCTCGGAGCTGCGCACCCTCCTCGCGAGCGGTCTCATCCACCGTCGGCTCGACCCGCGGGCCCTGGAGGTCTACCTTTTCAACGGCTTCATGGTCTCGCCGCTGACCATGATCGACGGCGTGCGCAGCCTCATGCCCGGCCACTGGATGCGCGTGAACGCCGCAGGGCGGATCCTGGAGACTCGCCGCTACTGGGAATTCCCCCAGGCCGGCAAACCCGGCACCATGGCCGACATGACGGCGGACATCCGTGTCCGGCTGGAGGAAGCGGTGTCCCGGCGCCTCATCAGCGATGTCCCCCTGGGCGCGTTCCTTTCCGGGGGGCTGGACTCGTCGTCCATCGTGGCGTTGATGGCCCGGACCGGCGGAGACGTTCGCACGTTCTCCGTCACGTTCGACGAGGCCGCCTTTGACGAGTCGGACTTCTCGAACTGGGTGTCCCGGCGCTTTCACACGGCCCATACCGAGGTGAGGCTGCGCAGGGACGATTTCATGGTCCGGCTTCCCGACGCCCTGGCGGCCATGGATCAGCCGACCTTCGACGGGCTCAACACCTACTATGTTTCGCGGGCCGCGCGCGAGAGCGGGTTGACCGTGGCGCTCACGGGGGCCGGCGGCGATGAGTTGTTCGGGGGTTACTCCTTTTTCCGCGAGGTGCCCTGGCTTTTCAACGTGGCCCGTGTGAGCCGCTTCGCCCCCTCGTGGATGGGCCGGGCGGCGCGCGCCTGGATCCGTCGCACGGGGCCGAAGGTCGCCGGGCCGCTGAAGTCGCTCGAACTGTTCGGCCCCGAACTTGCGATGCACCCTGGATTGGACCTGCTGGCGGCCTACCAGACGGTGCAGATGCAATTTCCGTCATGGGTCCGGAAGGCTCTCCGTGCCGAGGGCTTGGACGGGAAGGCCGAGGAGGTGTGGTTTGGGCTGCCGCGGGAGTTCCTTTCCCATGTCAGCGCGTTGGGGGACGGAAGGGAACGGCTGGAGCAGGTTTCCATCGCGTCCCTGGGCCTGTTCCTGGCCGAGCGATGCCTGCGGGACATCGACTCGATGAGCATGGGGGTTTCGCTTGAGGTGCGAGCGCCGTTCACCGATGACCGGTTGGTGGAGGCCGTGGCGCAGGTGCCGGGTCGCGTGCGCTGCGCCGGGGCGCCCGACAAGCCGTTCGAGTGGGCCCTGACCCGGCCGTACCTGGGCGACGATTTCCCCTACCGGAGGAAACAGGGGTTCATCTTCCCGTTCGAAATCTGGCTGAGGACTCCGGCCTTCCTCGACCAGATGAGGGCGGTGCTGCTTGACGAGGGGCTTTCGCGGAGCATCGGTTTGAGGGCGGAAGCGGTGCGGGGGATCGCGGACGCCTTCGCCCGGGAGAACTCGCGGGTGCCGTGGTCGCGGATGTGGAGCTTGTACGCCCTGTTCCAATGGTGTCAGCGCCACCGGGTCGGGCTGTGAATCGAGGGGAGGGTGGCCTGCGGATCCTGTTCGTCCACAGCGGGGTCGACCTGTATGGCGCGAGCCGCTCCCTTCTCAGGCTGGCGTCGCGGCTCGTGCGCGACGGGCATGCCGTCCTGGCGGTCCTTCCCGGGGACGGGCCGCTGCGGGTCGAGCTTGAATCGAACAGGGTCGAAGTCCTGGTTCATCGGCGGATGCCGGTGGTGACGCGGGCGCGGATGCGCAGCCTGCGGGGGGTGCTGTCCCTGCTGTTCAACATTCCCGTCTCCATCCTGTGGTTGTGGCGCGTCTCCTTCCGCTTTCGAGCCGATCTGATGCACACCAACACGGCCGTGATCCTGTCGCCGGGCTTCGTCGCCCGGCTCCGCGGCATCCCGCATGTCTGGCACGTGCGCGAGTTCTTCGCCGAGTTTGGAAAGCTGTGGGGAGCTTACCAGTGGGCCATGCACGCCCTGGCGGACGTAATCGTGTGCGTGTCGACGCCGGTGGCGCGTCAGTTTGCGCCGCGGATCCTGAGGAAGAAGACCCTGGTGCTCCACAACGGGTTTCCACGGGAGGAGTTCGGGGAAGTGGATGAGGCGCGCATCGGGGCGTTCCGGACGCGGTTCGGCCTGGGATCGAGTCGCCTGGTGGGGGTCGTCGGGAGGATCAAGGCGGGCCGGAAGGGACAGGACAGCTTCGTCCGCGCCGTCGCCCGGCTGAAGGGGCGCTTTCCGGACGTCCGCTATGTGCTCATCGGAAGCCCGTTCCCCGGCAACGAGGACCATCTGGAGCGGGTCCAGGCGCTGATCGGCGAGCTCGGATTGACCCGGGAGGTCGTCTGCACGGGTGACGTGGCCGACATCAAGGCGGCCTACGCGTCCCTGACGATCTCGGTGCTGCCGTCGGGGCTGCCTGAACCGTTCGGAGGAGTAGTGATCGAATCGATGGCGATGGGCAAGCCTGTGGTGGGGACCCGGCATGGAGGCACGATTGAGCAGGTGGACGATGGGATGACCGGACTTCTCGTGCCTCCCGGAGATCCGGCCGCCCTGGCCTCCGCCCTGGCGCAACTCCTGGGCGATCCCGACCAGGCTCGCCGTATGGGCGAGGCGGGGAGGGAGCGGTTCCTGCGGCTGTTCGAGTTTGAGCCGTTCTACCGGAAGATGACGGACCTCTACGCTCGATTGCGGTCGGGCTTGGGGAAGAGCCCGCCTGCCGGGGCTCGTTTCATTCCGCGAGTCTGAGCGCGAATACCGCCTGCGTGGGCCGGGACCCGGTGAGGAACCCGAAGAGCCGGCCCGCTTCGCACCAGAGATCCGGGCCCGCCACGGTCGCCGGCACGCCGAACCCGAGACTGACCATCTGCGCAAGGCGGGTCCCTCCAGCGTGGTCCTCGGCGAAGAGGGGCTGGAGCCAGTAGAGCCAGGGATCGCCTTCCTCGTAGTACTCGACGGTGAAGCCGCTCGCCCGGGCCCATCCGTGGATCAACGCCCGGTTCGGTTGCCAGAGGTGGTGTGGATTGCGGGCGATCTCGTTCAGGGGGACGAGCCCGAGGAAGCGGCCACCGGGTCGGATGGACCGGCGCACCTCGCGGAGGAAGGCCGGCGGGTCGGTCAGATGCTCGAGTACATGGCTGCAGACGAAGAGGTCGTACGGCCGGTCGAGGAGCGGGTGGGCGGCCCAGGTTTCGATGGCGATGGCGCGCAGATCGACCCGGGGGTAGCCGCGTTCCCGGAGCATGGCCGAGACCGCGCGGACGTTGGCCTCGTCCTGTTCGACCCCAAAGAGGGAGCACTCGGTGGGGCAGTAGCGGAACAGGGTTCCCGCGCCGAAACCGTAGTCGAAGAGGGAGGATCCGCGGAGATCGAGGCCCAGCCGGCGGATGGTCCGGAGGGCGAGGAGGACCTTGCCCATACG
>JAHFOZ010000490.1:510-3903 GCA_023261405.1 Planctomycetota bacterium | reverse complement strand
CGCTGTCCTCGTCCAAGAGGGCGCCAAGCCGCCCGACGGGGCCACGGTGCTCGACGGCTCCCAGTTCGTTCACGAGGACGGCAAGCCCTCCACGTGGACGTCCACGGAGGGAGTCCTCGAGGTGGGGAAGGGGGGCGTGATGACGAAGGAGAAGTACCAGGACTTCCAGATGCACGTGGAGTTCAACATCCCCCAGCCGCCCGAGGGCGCCAAGGACCAGGCGCGCGGCAACAGCGGCGTCTATATCCAGCGGCGCTACGAGGTGCAGATCCTCGATTCGCTCGGCGAGGAGCCGCCGAAGAACAACGGTTGCGGCTCGCTCTACAAGCAGAAGGCTCCGGACAAGAACATGTGCAAGAAACCGGGCGAGTGGCAGGTCTACGACATCACCTTCAAGGCCGCGCGCTTCGACGCCGCCGGGAAGAAGACCGAGAACGCCCGCATCACGCTCGTCTGGAACGGGACGAAAGTCCACGACGACGCGGAGCTCAAGGATAAGACCGGCGCCGGCAAGCCCGAGGGGCCCGAGGCCGCCCCCATCCTCCTCCAGGAGCACGGCGCCAAGGTGAAGTTCCGCAACCTCTGGATCGTGCCGAAGAAGTGAAGCAGCCCACAGGGTGAAGACTTCCGGCGCCCTCCTCCTGGGGTTCCTCCTCGGGGTCGTCGCGACGGCCGCCATCACCGGCGCGAGGCGTCTGGACGTTCCCCCTCCCGTGCCTCCGCCGGCAAGGGCCGTCACGCCCGCCCCGGCCCCTCCTTCCGAGGCCCTGGCCCAGGAGAACCGGAAGCTGCGCGAGGAGCTCGCCGAACTTCGGAAAGCCGCGGTTCCCGCGTCTCCCCCGGAGCGCCCCGCGGCGAAGCCCGCGCCGGACTTCAAGGCGAAATTCGCGGAGTTCGCCGATCAGGGGTTCGCCGCCTTCCAGAGTCCGGAGTTCGGGGAGTTCCGCGATCAGCTGAAGTCCGCCGGGACGGACGGGACGCGCTTCCTCATGGAGGCCCTCCGCTCCGCGACCACGGCGGGAGAACGCTTCCTGGCTGCGGCGCTGATGGAATCGCTGAAGGACGCGTCCGCCCTCCCGGCGCTGGTCGAGGCGCTCGGGAAGGAAGAGGACCTGCTGGTGCGGCGGATGATCTCCCATGCCATGGCCGTCCTCGGGACCGATGCCGCCGAGGCTCCGCTGCGGCGCGCGATGACCGCCGACGCGGACCTGGGCGTCCGCGTTAATTCCGCCTACGGCCTGGCCAAGCTCGGCCGGGAGGACGGGCGGCGGATGCTGGAGGAGGCGTATCTGTCGGCAGGGACCCCGCCCGAATATCGGGTCCCGATCCTCAGCGGGCTGGTCGACGTCGCCGCCCCGGCCAGCGCGCCGATCTTCCGCCGCATCCTCACGGACACGAAGGAGCTAAGCTACCTCCTCCTGGCCATCACCGCGCTGGGCAAGATGAAGGACACGGATTCACTCGCGTCCCTCCAGACCCTCTCGGTCTCGGACTCCCCGGAGACGGTCCGCCAGGCGGCGAAGAAGGCGATCGACGAGATCCGGAAGTAGCCGGTCTCGCGCAATTACAATTATACAATCAGCCTGTAAGTCACGCTCCATCCCGCCCCCCGGGGCTTGCCGCGGTATCTAAGGGGGGAACGTACGGAGGCCGAACGATGATCCGCAGGATTGTGCCGCTGATTCTGGCTTCGATGGCGGCCGCGGGGACGCCTCCCCCGGAGGAGGGTATCCGCCTGACCACCGACCGGACCGTGGACACCCGCTCGCTGGAGGCCATCGTCCGGGACGTGATCCGGCTCTCGGGAGCGAAGACCAACGACGAGAAGGCCATCGCGATCCACACGTGGCTGCACCAGGCCATCTTCCACAATGCCTACCCGGTCGAGAAGGCCCCGCAGTCCGTGGGTCCGCTGAAGGTCATCAACGTGTACGGCTGGGGGCTCTGCGGCGGGCAGCACACCGTGCTCAAGGCGCTCTTCGAGACGGCCGGCTGGACGGTCCGCTACCGGGGCTGGGACGGCCACACGACCATCGAGGTGCAGTACGACGGCCGCTGGCACTACTTCGACGTCTTTCTGAAGTGTTATTACTGGACGAAGGACCGGAAGACCATCGCCGGGCAGGACGACATCAACGCCGATGCCTCGATCGTGCTGGACGCGGTGAAGGACGGCCGCGTTCCGGCGGACCACTACCTCTGCTGCGGGGACGAAGCGCGGGGCGTGGTCGATGGATGCAAGACCTCGAAGCCCCTCCCGGTCTCCAGGCACCAGGACGGCTGGGCCTCGGTGACCGGCCGGGACCAGGGGTACAACTCCGTTCTCAATCTTCCTGCCGGCGCCACTCTGCGCCTCGAGTGGAAGGGCGAGGACGGGAAGGCGGCGGTGAAGGGCAAGGCGGCCCACTCGTGCGGGAACAAGGACTTCCGGGCCGACAAGACACTCGGGCCCGTCCTCGAGCACTACGGCCCGCGGAACCACTCCAACGGGCGGCTCACCTACGCTCCCGATTTCTCGCGCAAGGGCGACCGGGCCGGCATCGTGCTCGCGGGCTCCGACGCGAAGGGCGGCAAGCTCGCGGCCTCGGCGGGGCAGGGGAGCGCCCTCTTCAAGCTCCCCCTCCCGTACGTCTACGTCACCGGGACGCTCGAAGCCGCATTCGAGGGCGGCGACGGCAAACTTTCCGTCTCCGTCGACGGCGGGAAGACGTGGGAGTCCGCCGCGGGCGACGTCTCCGCGCTCGTGGCGCAGAAGTACGAGGTCTGGATCAAGGCGGAGTTCCCGGGCGCGCTTGCGAAGCTCCGCTTCGAGGCCGTCGTGGAGCACAACCGCTCCGCCCTGCCCTATCTCCTCCCCGGGAAGAACGCGGTGACCGTCGCGGCGGGGAAGCTCCCCGAAGGGGCCGCGCTCGCGGTGACCTGCGCATACCAGGAGGCCACGGCGCCCGACCCCTCGAAGCGCTCCCGCTGGGATGGGCAGGGTGTGTCGTACGGCGAGCCGAAGACCGCAACCCTGGCGCCCGGCACCAAGACGCTCGAGGTGGGCGGGAACACGCCGCCCCGCATGCTCCACCTCGAGATCGCCGTGCGCTGACGCTTTTCATTCGCGCGCCCCCGCCGCGTCGGGCAGAATACGCGCGCGGATGAGCAGCGAGCCTTCGGATCCCCGGGAGCGGGTCGAGCGCCACGTCGCGGCCTTCCGGAGCGGCGAAGACTCCGATCTCTCCCAGCTCCTCGCCGTGCTGTGGGAACTCCTCTACGCGCGGCTTCCCCTGCTGACGGCGTCCTGCCGCAAGGCGGACCAGCACCAGGCGCTCGAGGATTTTCTCGCGGCCGTCGGCTTCCCGCGCTGCCCCGACCTGCAGTACATCGCAGGACCGGTGCTCTGGTACG
>JAHFOZ010000490.1:0-500 GCA_023261405.1 Planctomycetota bacterium | reverse complement strand
CACGGGAGAAGGGGGTCATGCCTCCCGCCCGGACGGACGACAGCCCGCGCGAGGCGTGGACCCTGGACCCGCGCCGCTACGAGGAGGCGCGGGCGACGCTCGCGGAGGGCTGCACCGCCTACGGCGACTGGATGCGCGACGCGCTGCGGTCGATCCTCTCGGAGCAGCAGTAAGACCGGCGCGGGATTTCAATTCTTTTTCTGGACGACAATGATGAGCGGCGTCTCCCCGATCTTGCTGAATGCCGTGGGATAGCTTCTTTCCTGGTCGAAAGGATCGGGGTAGGTCACCCGTGTGCGGCCCAGGTCGGGGGCCTGGGCCTTCACCGCAGCGGCTCCGTGGCGATACTGGGGATGGAGGATCACCTTGAATCCCCCGGCGCTTCCCTCCGCCGGCCCCACGACGAAGGCCGTGAATTCCTTGGGGAGAAGGCGGAGCCCTGGGTCGGCATTGGTCGTGATCGATGCCGCCAGGTAACCCACGAGTCTGGGCTTGGCGTC
>JAHFOZ010000063.1 GCA_023261405.1 Planctomycetota bacterium | reverse complement strand
TTTCCACAGGGGGCTGCCCGACGCTCATCGATCTCCGCTCCAAGTAGGGGGGATTATACACCCGTTGTCGAAACAATGGGGAAGTCTCTACGGAATCCGGCGGCGTCCGGATTCAATCCTTGCGCGACACGCCGGTCTGCCAGGAGGAGAACTCAAGGATTGCGCGGCAGTGGGGGCAGATGTAGGCGCACTCGAAGACGTGGTGCTGGATCTCGCGGTGGTCGCGGACGACGTTGGACCAGTCGACGGGTTTCCCGCAGGACTTGCAGAGGGGGGGGCCGGGGTTGCGAGGGTCCGCTCTCACGGGGTCGATTATAGCCGCCCCTGGCCGCAGGCTCCACCGGTTTGCCCAACGCGGAGGCGGACCTGCCTCGCCGGAGACTGGGCGAACGCGGACCCGTGCGTCGACTCGCACGTTCGTGACCCGTTGGCCGCCGGGGTACGACCGGTCACGAACTTCTGCGGCGAAGGACTCAGGCGGCGGTGATCGGCTGGGCGACCGGGCGCTTGAGGAGAGAAGCGCCCTGTTGGATGAGGCTGCGGGCCTCCGCGACGGGCAGCGGGCGGCTGAAGAGGTAGCCCTGCCCGGACTCGCAGCTGAGGATCCTCAGGCCCGCCCGCTGGGTCTCCGTCTCCACGCCCTCGGCGATGATCCGCATCCCGAGCTGGTGGGCGAGGACGGCGATGGCGCGGACGATGGCCTGGCCCTCTCCTTCGGGACCCATGCGCAGGACGAAGGAGCGGTCGATCTTGACCACGTCGATGGGGAAGTGGTGGAGGTAGCTGAGCGAGCAGTAGCCTGTGCCGAAGTCGTCGAGGTAGATCTTCACGCCCATGGCCCGGAGCTTCGTCAGGGCTTCCTCGGCGGTGAGCGTGTTCTTGATGAGGACGCCTTCGGTGATCTCGACGGCGAGGCGTTTTCCCTCCAGGCCGTGGCGCTTGAGGGCGGAGGCGATGACCTCCACAAGGTCCGGCTGGCTGAAGTGGCGGCCGGAGATGTTGACACTCACCGTCAGGTCTTCTGCGGCGGGGAAATCGGTCCGCCATTCCTTGAGCTGGCGGCAGGCCTCGTCCACCACCCAGCGGTCGAGAGGGATGATCAGGCCCGACTCTTCGGCGATCCCGATGAACTCGGCGGGCGAGACGGTCCCCCGCTGGGGATGGTTCCAGCGGATGAGCGTTTCGAATCCGGTGATTACGCCGTCCGCGAGGGAGACGACCGGCTGGAACAGGAGGACGAACTCCTGGCGCTCGATGGCATGGCGGAGCTCGCTCTCGGTCTTAAGCAGGGAGACGGCCCGGGCGTGCATCGCGGCGTCGAAGATCTCATGGCGTCCCCCGCCGAGGCCCTTGGCGCGGTACATGGCCGTGTCGGCGTCGCGGACGATGTCCTCTGCCTTCTCGTTCCCGGTCTGGCTGAGGGAGATGCCGATGGAGGCGGTGGAGACGAGTTCCTGGTCCCGGAGGGTCAGAGGGGCCTGGAGGTTGTCCTGGATGCGCTGAGCCACCATGGCGGCATCGGTGGGGTCCTCGATGGAGTCGAGGAGGATCGCGAACTCGTCGCCGCCGAGTCGGGCCACGGTGTCCGAGGGGCGGATGGACTTCTCGATGCGGCGGGCGGATTCCTGGAGGAGCTCGTCGCCGGCCTCGTGCCCGAGGCTGTCATTGACGAGCTTGAAGCGGTCGAGGTCCAGATAGAGGACGGCGTAGGACCGGTCCTGGTAGCGGCGGCCGAAGCGGAGGCGCTGCGTGAGCCGGTCGAGGAAGAGCGTACGGTTGGGGAGCCCGGTGAGGGCGTCGTGGAGCGCGTCGTGCAGGAGGGTCTCCTCGGCGAGCTTGCGCTGGGTGATGTCCGTCTGGGAGCCGGCCATGCGGGTAGCCTTGCCGGCGGCGTCGCGGACGGCCACGCCCCGCACGAGCATCCAGCGGTACCCGCGGTCCTTGTGCCGGACGCGGTGCTCGCTTTCGAAGAGCGGGGTCCGGCCCTCCAGGTGATCCTGGACGGCCTGGCGGACGTTGTCCAGGTCCCCGGGGAACACCCGCTTGAACCATTCGTCGGGGTCGCTGCCGACCTCATCCGGGGAGCATCCCAGCATGGACGTCCAGCGGTCCGAGTAATAGACGCTCCCGGAGCGGAGGTCCCAGTCCCAGAGTCCGTCGTTGGCCGCGCGGGCGGCGAGGGCATAGCGCTCTTCGCTCTCCTTGAGCCGGCGGGAGGTGCGGAGGCCGGTCGCATGGAGCACGCTCATCATCAGGACGATGGCGGGGGTGATCGCGGCCAGGACGACGACGCTCCGGAGGTCCGCCTCCGTGTACCGGAAGGGGGTGCCGGGCAGGGAGAAGTGCCAGGCGAAGTACATCCACGCCAGCCCCGCGCTGGCCAGGCCGGGCCGGAGCCCCCCGGCGAAGGCGGCGAAGACCACGACGAGGAGGACGATGGCCGTGGGGTTGGGGATCGCGAGGCCGTGCCGGGAGAGGAACTCGAGGGATCCGATGGCCCCCAGGACGAGGAAGGGGCCGCCGTAGAGCATGCGGTCCATCGACCGCGCGGACCCCAAGACCCCGCCGGCGGCCGCAGGGGCCGCCCCCAGCCTCAATCCCATAGGTAATGAATTATACACACGAAATATGGTTTGTGGGCGAAATTGTGAATTCCGGGGGCGCGCCCGCGGGAATCCGGGCGGGCTCCTCCGGTCGCGCCTTCGGGCCGTGGCTCTCCATCCCTTTCCGGACTGTCGCGCAACTCCCTCCGTCGTGTTATAAGGACTGGGTCCACCAATATGGGAGGCCTGCATGGCCCGCGTCCGCAGCGCCCCGTTCCTCGCGCTCGCGCTCCTGGGCGCCCAGGCGGCGACCCAGGCGCCCGGCTACGAGACCCGCGAGAAGCACGACCCGAACGGCATCGGGAAGTTCTACATGGGCCGCGAGATCGCCCACGTCATGGGCCATCCCGCGGCGCCCTGGCTGGAGCGCACCGAGCGCGAGAAGGAGGAGGAACCCGCCAAGGTCATCACGGCCCTCGAGCTCAAGCCCGGCATGGTCGTGGCCGACGTCGGCGTGGGGACCGGCTACTTCGCCTTCCGCATGGCGCCCCACCTGGGCGAGAAGGGCAGGGTCCTCGGGGTCGACATCCAGCAGGAGATGCTCGACAAGCTGAAGAAGAAGGCCGAGTCGCTCAAGGTGGCCAACGTCGAGGGCGTCCTCGGCACCATCACCGACCCCAAGCTTCCCGAGAAGGGCGTGGACCTCGTCCTCATGGTGGACGTCTACCACGAGTTCGACCACCCCTGGGAGATGATGCAGGCGATCGTGAAATCCCTCAAGCCGGGCGGCCGCGTGGTGCTCGTGGAGTACCGCAAGGAGGATCCGACGGTGCCGATCAAGGAAGTCCACAAGATGTCGGAGGAGCAGGTCAAGAAGGAGATGGAGGTCGTCGGCCTCAAGCACGCGAAGACCGTGGGGACGCTCCCCCGCCAGCACATCTGCGTCTTCACGAACGCGCCGTGAGGGCGCGGCCGGCGAACGACCTCAGCGCGTCCGGCCTGCGTCCCCCTGGGACAGCCCTATCCGCCGGCCCGCTTCGAGCGGAACCCGCGCTCCTGCAGGACCCCGGCCAGCGCGTCGCGGTGGTCGCCCTGGATCTCGATCGCGAACCCCCGCACGGTGCCGCCGCTGCCGCAGCGCCGCTTGAGCTCGCGGGCGAGCGCCTCGAGATCGAACCCTCCGCGCGGAAAACCCTCCAGGATCACCACCTCCCGGCCTCCGCCGCGCTTCTCCCGGCGCATCTTGATGACTTCGGGGCGGGGCTTCGGCTTCTTCGGGGGAAGCGCCGGCCCCGGGGGTCCCGTCGGGACCGTGGGGCAGGCGCAGCCGGGGGGAGGGACCTTCCCGCACTGCGGGCAGGGGATCGGGAGGGGCACGCGCGGAGGATACCGTCAGGCCAGGTCGAAGACGAGGATTTCCGCGGGCTCCATGCCGGCGATGGCGAGCTCCCTCTCGCCGCTCGCCGCCGCGCCGTCCCCCGCGGCCATCTTCCGGCCGTTGAGCGTGACGGTGCCGCGCGCCACCTGCACCCACGCATGCCTCCCAGGGGCGGGGCGGTGAACCACCGTCTTCCCGCGCTCCAGCGTCGCGCCCAGGAGCGCCGCGTCCTGATGGATGGTAAGGGACCCTTCGCGGCCCTCCCTCGAGGCCAGGAGGCGCAGCCGGTTCTTCCGCTCCTCCCCTGGAAACTCCTTCTGCTCGTATCCGGGCTCGAGCCCGTTGCGTTCCGGGAGGATCCAGATCTGGTAGAGATGGAGCCGATCCTTCGGGGAAGGGTTGGCTTCGCTGTGCCGCAGGCCCGTTCCGGCCGTCATCCGCTGCACCTCGCCGGGAAGGAGCACGGACGTGTGCCCCATGCTGTCCCGGTGCTCGATCGACCCCTCGAGCACGACCGTCAGGATCTCCATGTCCCGGTGGGGATGGGTGGGGAAGCCGGCGCCGGGGGCCACGACGTCCTCGTTGATCACCCGCAGGGAGCGGAATCCCATGTGGCGCGGGTCGTGGTAATCGGCGAACGAGAACGTGTGCCGAGTGTCCAGCCAGCCGTGGTCGAAGCGCCCGCGATCGTCCGAGGGTCTGAATTCGATCATTCAACCCTCTGAACGCGCGGGGGCCGGAGCTAATTCTTGTTCAGGGCCGGCTTCGTCCGCCACGTCCGGGGCGGGCGGCCGCATTCGGGGCACTTCACGAGGGCCGGATCGACCGACTTCACGCAGGCGTAGCAGACGTACTGCTTCGTGTCGTGGTCGAAGAAGAAGTAGTTCTTGTGGCCGCACGAGGCGCAGAGCTCGACGAAGACCTCCTTGTCTTCGTGCTTCTCCGGGATGTTCGCGCAGACGAACATGATGGCGCCCGTGTCTTCCAGGCGAATGCCGTTCCGCTCGGGCGGGATCTCCGGGCCGGTCCCGAGCACCGACGCCTTGGCGATGCCGCCGCCCTTGGCGCGGCGGGTGTTGATGCCGGGCTCGCCGCCGGACGCGCCGGCGCAGGCGGCCAGACCCAGGATGAGGATCGAGGGCAGGAGTCTCATGCAATCCCCCTTGGTTGAAGCTCTCGGGGGGAGTATACACCCCCGGCGGGCGCGGCGTGGAGGAACTCCGCAACTCGGAAGCCTTGGGGAGTATAATTAGACGGGAGGAAAAGCGATGATCGGAGTGCTGTTCTTCGCGGCGTCATTGGCGGCTGACGACAAGGAAGTGGACGCGGCGATCGAGCGTTTCAAGGCCTCCTACCGCAACGAATCGGCCACGGCGAGATCCCTGGCCGTGGCCGAACTCTGCAAGACCCCGCACGAAAGGACCCTGGCGCGCGTGGCCCCCATGCTCACCGGCGAAGTCAAGGACGTCCGCATCGCCGCGGCCAAGGGGCTGGGCGGGTTCGTCGATTACAAGAAGCAGGTCATGCCCATCCTGATCGGCTCCATCGCCCCCAACGACAAGGAGCCCGACGTCGTGGCGGCGATTTTCGAGGGGCTCGGCATCCTCAAAGACGAGAACTCGCTCCCCACCATCCACAAGTTCTTCGAAGACAAGGATTCCAAGATCGCCAACGCGGCCATCGCCGCCGCGGGCGCCATCCGCCACGTCAGCTCCATCGACCCGATCATCGAACTCGTCAAGGAGTACGAGAAGAACGCCAAGGCGGTCAGCGCGGGGGGCGCTGCCGGCCTGCCCGCCGCGGACGACAAGAAGAAGAAACTCGCCCAGGCCGTCCTCCCCGCCACGGTCAAGGCCATGAAGGCGATCACCAAGGAGAAGTGGTCCACCACCGGGGAATGGGTGATCTGGTGGGGCCGTCGCAAGACCCAGAACTACAAGGTCCCGGAGTAGGGGTTCCCCTGCACTCCCTGCCCCGATGAAGCTTTACCGTGCATCCGCAGGCATCGTCCTCCAGGACTCGGGTCGCTCCCGCCTCCTCCGGGGCGTTGACTGGGACCTCCTCCTCAACCGCCCCGATCTGACCGCGTTCCTCGCCCGCGCGGCGAAGACCGCCCCCGCGATCTCCTTCGATCCCGACCGCGATGCCCTCCTCCCGCCCCTCCAGGGGCAGGAAGTCTGGGCGGCCGGCGTGACCTACTACCGGAGCCGGGACGCCCGCGTGGAGGAATCAAAGGAGGCGGGCGGCGGCGATTTCTACACCCGCGTGTACTCGGCGGACCGGCCCGAGCTCTTCTTCAAGGCCACGCCCCACCGCGTCTCGGGCCACCGGCAGCCCGTCCGCATCCGCGCCGACTCGAAGTGGAACGTGCCGGAACCCGAGCTGGCCCTCGTGATCAATTCCGGCGGCCGGATCGTGGGTACCACGATCTGCAACGACATGAGCTCGCGAGACATCGAGGGAGAGAACCCGCTCTACCTCCCGCAGGCCAAGGTCTACGACGGGAGCTGCGCGCTCGGCCCCGGAATCCTGGTGAGTTCCTCCCCGCTGCCGAAGTCCACTCGCATCGCGATCGTGATCCTCCGAGGGGGGAAGACCGCCTTCTCGGGCTCGACGACGCTCGCGCAGATCAAGCGCACGTTCGAATCGCTCGTCGGCTGGCTCTTCCGCGACCAGAGCTTCCCGCGCGGCTGCATCCTCTCCACCGGCACGGGGATCGTCCCCGGCGACGGTTTCACGCTCCGCTCGCGCGACGAGATCCGCATCACGATCCCCCCCATCGGCACCCTCTCCAACACGGTCGCGTAGAGGGGCGCTGGGAGCCCGGCCCGGCGTGTCCCATTCAGGGTCCCATCGTACAGCGGACACGATCGGGCCCCTTCACGGTATAATCCCCGGAATGTCACCCCTGCCGGCCCGTACGCCGCCTCCGAAACCGGGCCCGCGCGCGGCGGTCCTCGTCGTGGCCACGCTTCTCGTGCTGGGGGGGGGCCTGCTTTTCTCCTTCCGGCCCGTGCTTCCATCGAAGGAGACGGGCGAGGAACTCCACTCCTTCAAGCCGGGCACGGTGTGGATTTATGAGACGTACGCGCCGGCCGGGACGAAGACGCGCAGCGTCGTCACCGTCACGGCCTTCGAGAACGGAAGGACGACGTTCGAGGAGAAGCGCAGGAAAGATGGCCAGGAGGAATACTCGGAGGTCTTGAAATACGCGCAGTTCGTCGAGGGCGGGTATCTCGTCCAGGCCGAGCTGAAGAACGGGGTGCCCCAGTTCGGCCGCAGGCTCTACCGGCTGGGATCGAAGAAGAGCCAAACGTGGAGGGAGACCCCGCAGGAAGGGAAGGGCTCGGTCGAGATGCGCCACCTGGGCCTGGTCAACGTGGAGGTCCCCGCCGGCCGCTACCCCGCGGCCATCAACGTGCGCCGGGAGCTGGAGGACAGCGTCGTCGACCTCTGCTTCGTGCCGGGCATCGGACTCGTCCGCGAGGACGAACAGCGCCGGCCCCACCCGGCCGATCCTTCCCGCGGCGGCCGCGTGTACGTGAAGGAACTCATCCGCTTCACCCGCGCGCCCTGAGCTCCGATCGGGTGAAACATTTCCGGGCAGCGCAGGTATAAATAATCGTCTCCCGGACGCCCCGGGAGGCCCTTTCGACCCCCAGAGGAGGCCCCGCCATGAAGTTCGTGCTTCGGCTGATCACCGTCATCCTCGTGCTCGCCCCCGCCGCCGGCGCCGCCGCGGCCCCGCGGGCGAAGAAGCAGCGCATGCTCTACATCTCCCAGTCGAAGGGTTTCGTGCACGGGTCGGTCAACCGCAACGGCAAGCCGCTCGCCCCGTCCGAGGAGTCGGTCACCCAGATCGCGACCGAGTCCGGGATTTTCGAGGTGGAATGCACGCAGGACGCCTCGGTCCTCACGCCCGAGAAGCTCAAGACCCTCGACGTCGTGATGTTCTACACCACCGGCAAGCTGCCCATCACGCCGGAGAACTTCACGGCCTTCGAGGAATGGCTGAAGAGCGGCAAGGCGATGATCGGCGCCCACTCGGCGACGGACACGTTCGGCGACTTCAAGCCCTACTCCTCGCTGATCAACGGGACCTTCGACGGCCATCCGTGGGGTGCGGGCGAGACGGTCACGATGACCAACCACGAGCCCACCCACCCGACCGTGAAGATGCTGGGCGAGGAGTTCCAGTGGAAGGACGAGATCTACCAATACCGCAACTACGACCCCAAGTCGGTGCGCGTGCTCTACAGCCTGAACATGGCCAAGTGCAAGACCAAGGCCGCCTACCACGTGCCGGTGTGCTGGGTGCGCGAGTTCGGAAAGGGGCGCCTTTTTTACACGAACCTCGGGCACAACGAGGGCACCTGGACGAACCCGAAGTTCAAGGAGCACCTCCTGGCGGGCATCCGCTGGGCGCTCAAGCTCGACGACGGGCCGGCTGAGCCGAACCCCGGGGTCCAGGCGCTCGAGATGGCCAAGTCCTTCGTGGCGGTGGCGGGCGCCGAGGCGGGCAAGAACGCGGACGAACTCATGGCCAAGGTCAAGGCCGGCGCCAAGGACGCGGCCTGGCTCGAGAAGCTCGCCGCCGACATCGCCGCCGCGCGCCGCATCAACGCCAAGACGAAGGACGGCGACGCGGTGAAGGCCGAGCGCGCGCGGATCCTCGCCGAGATCGAGAAGAAGTAGGCGCCGCCCGGGCCTCCCCCGCGGGGGGCGACGAGTCAATGGTTCAATGACGCCATCGTCAATGACCCGATCCCTTTACTTCCCGTCCTTCAATCTCCGCAGCCTGATGTTCCGGAAGGCGGAGGTCGTGGTGTAGGTGGCGAGGCCCAAAGGCTTCAGCAGTTCCATCGCGGGGTGGAGCGACACCTGGTGGTCCTTGAGCTCCTGGTCGATCATCTTCTGGCCGTCGATCCAGGCCTCGATCTTCGCGGCGCTGACCTTGAGCCGGAACGTGTACCACTTCTCCTTGGCGAACTCCTTGATCTTCGTCGTGTCGTTCTCGGAGGCGTTCATCCCGTCGATGCTCGAGAGGCCCACCACCATGCCGCCCCAGCCGCCCGCCACCAGGCTGCAGTGCTCCTTGCCCACGGGGAAGCAGATGCCGCAGAAGAAATCGCCGCCCTCGATTTTCTTCGCCTCGAGCGTGAGCTCGTAGTCCATTTTCGGGAGCTCGCCGCCCGACCAGGTGACGCCGGAGACCGCCGCGCCCTCGGCCACGCGAAGCTCGCCGTCCTTCGCCTCGACCTTGCCCTCGCCCCCGAACTCGGCGGACTTCCATTTCCCGAGCGTCTTCCCGTCGAAGAGGCTCTCTCCTTCATCGGCCTTCGGCGCGGGGGGCTTGTCCTGCGAGCCGGCCTTGGCGGCATCGCCGGAACAGTTGCAGTCGCAGGGACACGGGCAGGAAGAGCATCCGCCCAGGAGCGCGAGGGCAGCCAGGATGGCGCCGAGAGTCTTCACCGTGGTTCCTCCCCAATCAGTCGGGCGGCTATCATATCACCTCGGGGCCAGCGGTCAAAATCCGCATGGCCGCTTGCAGCAGGGCTACAAGCTCTCAGCTACAGGCCACGAGCTCAGGGTCATTATTTCCCCTGCAACGGACGGTCGGGCGGGGGAGGGGGCGGCGGGCGCCAGTCCCGGTCGAAGCGATAGGAGAAGCCCAGCGCCGGCGTCTCCAGGCGCTTCCCGCCCTGCGACTTCGAGACGTGCAGGAAATCGAGCGCGCCGCTCGTGAGGAGCGTGCGCTCCGCGGGCCACGCGGGCCGGCCCGTCTGGACCATCGCCTCGATCCCCTCCAGCAGGTACGCGAAGTGCATGAAGGGACGCGCCTCCTGCGTGAAGAAGAGCGTGGAGTCCGTCGCGCCGCCCTTCGCCCGCCAGGCGATCGACCACTCCCCCACGGCCGGATTGAGCGTGAGCACGCTCGCGCGGAGCCCGTCCGCGTACTCGATCCGGAAGAGCACCGGGTCGCGGACCGCCTTCCTCAGGGCGTCGAGGTCCTTTGGCGGACGCTTCAACCGCGAGAGCGCCGCCTCGAGCAGCCTCGGGTCGAAGAGCCCGGGCTCCCACACCGCCTCACCCGTGAGACACTGCAGCGCCTTGATCCCCGTCTCGCCCCCCTTGCGGCGCTCCACGACGGCCTGCAGCATCTCGAGGGCATGGAAGCCATAGGCGTCGAGCGTGTGGTACGAGAGGGCCAGCACCTCCTCGAGCTCTGCGTCCCTCGGCGGGGCGACCGCCGGGTGGCGCCAGAGGCCCGGCAGCGACGAGCCGGCCATGAGCGGCGCCTTGAGCTCGCGGGCCGTGTCGTGGATCCACTTCGCGTCCTCCCAGGTGTCCGAGAGATGCTTGTCGCAGAAGACGGGGACCGAGCGGCCGCTCGCGCGGAACACCTTCGCGATCTCCTCGAAGAGCCGCCGCTTGGGGTACTGGATCTGGCCCACCGGGGAGCGCGGATAGTCCCCGTGCTCGGCGACGAGGAGGACGCCGTCCACCGCGAGCTTCCCGGTGCCGAGCGTGAGCGCGTCCTCGACCGTCTTCGAGACCCTGACCGCGTGCGTCGCGGCCAGGTCCTGCCCGATGTCCTTCGGCTTCCCGGAGATCTGGTCGGTGTAGAGCGAGGCCAGCTCGAGCGACGGCTTGCGCCCCTTGCCGTCGAGCGTGTCGGTCTCCAGGAGTCGGCTCACGATCACGTCGGCGTGGGAGTTGTGGGTGTAGGCGGTGACCACGGCGGCCACCTTCTTCGGCGGCGGCTCGACGCGGATCAGCGTGAAGGGGTAGATGATCGTGGCGTAGATCGATCCGTCGGAGGCGGCCAGGAGCGCCATGTGGGCGTGCAGGGGGGTGAGCGTCCCGTCCGGCAGCTTGTGGAACCCGTGGCTCCAGGGCTTCTTCGCGGCGAAGTCGTAGAAGTCCGGGTTGCGCACGGCCAGGACGCCGAGATCGTCGATGGCCCCGGTCGACGGATCGTAGCGGGCCAGGTGATGGAGGTAGCCCGAGCCGAAGCCCGTCTTGTTGTCCACGCGGATGAGGGCGTAGACCCGGCCGTCCGGCGCGATCGTGAGGGCGCCCCGCGAGTCCGGGTGCTCGCCCTTGACCATCGTGCCGAGGCGCTTCGCCCCCATCGGGCCCCGGAGGTCGATCTGGATGAGTCGCGCGTCGTTCATGAGGACCAGGTACGCGGTGTAGCCATCGGCGGCAAGCTGCCAGGTGGGGATCGCGCTCCCGTTCGCGCGCGTCCAGGGCTCGTCGCCGACCGCGATGTCGCGCTCCGAGACCGCGTCCTTTGCGGGGTCATACGTGGCCAGCTTGAAATCCCTGGTGATCGCATGCGCGCGCCCGGCGGCGTCCACCAGCGTGGTCGCGTAGGGGGTGAGAAGGGGGCCCAGCTCGCGGTACTTCCTCGTCTTCATGTCGTAGATCAGCCAGTGTTGCTCCTCGCAGGAGACGACGTAGAGGAGCCCGCGCGCCTCGTCGGCCACCACGTCGATCACGCCCTGGCCGGCGAGCGGCATGCCGAGGTTCTCGCAGACCCCGGTCGCCGGGTCGTAGGTCATCACGTATCCGCCGGGATACGTCGACGTGTCGCCCTTCTTCGCGTAGCCCTGCTTGCTTCCCACGTAGACCCTCCCGGAGGGCCCCACGAAGTTCCGGGTGTGGAGCTTGGCCTGGGCGGCGTAGCCCTTGTCGCTCAAGCCGCAGACCTTGTGGGTGTCCAGGACCACGCGCTGCGCCCCGGTCCGCGGCTCGAACTCCACGAGGAAGGCATTCTCGCCGTACTTGGCGGTCCCCACATAGATCCGTCCGTCGCGCCCCTCGCAGAGCGAGAAGTAGCCGGATTCGTCGCTCGTGGTCTCCGGGAGGATGTGGTGGGCCGTCCCGCGGGCGACCTTGAACGGCGGTTCCTTCTCCTGGGCGGAGAGCGTCAGGGGCCCGAGTACGGCGACGAAACCACCCAGGCACCAGGACACAAAGGATGTCAAAGGACTCCTGGGTGTCTTCGTGTCGTTGGGGTTCGGTTCGTGCGTTCTCATCTCAGGATCAGCGCGTCGGCCGCCTCCAGATCGAACGTGAAGACGAAGCTTCCGTCCGCCTCGCGTGCGACGCGGACGGGGTTGCCGGACGCCATCGTCGCCTCCTTCTGCGGGATCTTGAGTCTCACGATCAGCATGACGTCCTTGAGCGGCCGGCCGGCCCAGGAGATGAGGGGGATGGCGGTCCCGTGGGGGGACTCGATCACGGAGGACTCCACGAGCGGCTCGGTGCAGAGCACCTCCCGGTCCACGTTCGCCACGGTGGCCACGAGGTCGCTGACGGCGCGGTCGAACTCCGCGGGGATGAAGTGGGCCATCGAGTCCTCGGCGTGGCCGCGATCGACAGGACGGCGCGGGAGGCCGGGCCTGAAGTAGCTGAGCCCCGGGAGGAAGGCGCAGGTGACGGCGCGCCCCTTGCCTGCGGCGCGGACCGTGACGGCGGGGGAGCGGTCCTCGAAGGTCGCGTGCACCTCGGCGTCGGTCGCGACGATCCGGGCCACGGCGCCCAGGGCGGGGACCTTCGCGGCCCCGAGGCTCACGAGATCGACCGGCCGGGCGAAGGGGATGTCCTGCTTCTCCAGGAGGACGGGCTCGGGCGCGGTCTCGAACGCGCGGAAGTCCACGCCCATCAGCTTCCGGAGGAGGACGTTGGGCTCGTTGAGCTCGTCGAACATCCCGGCGCCCGCGGTGGCGAAGAGGCGGCCGCCGGCCCGGACCCAGGCGTCGATGGCGCGCGAGGCCGGGCGGCTCACGTGGGCGTCCGCCAGGAAGAGCACCTTGTAATCCGCGAGGCCGTCGCCGTCCGTCACCACGTCGAGCGCGAGCTGCTGGTGGCGGGCCATGATATAGAGGCAGCGCTTGCCTGCGGCGAAGGAGCCGATCGCGTCGTCCCACACGTCGCCCGTCTCGCTGAACCAGAGGCCCGCCGTCCCCGTCCGCACCCGGCCGTCCTGGACGATGTCCTCGAAGGTCCCCAGCTCGTGGAAGGAGCGGCGGATCTCGCGATACATCGCCGGAAGGCTGACGTGGTTCTCGGTGTAGGCGGCCTGGACGGGGCGGAACTCGAAGAGGTTGAGGATCTGCGCGCCGTGGGCGAGGTCGCCGTAGAACTGCCGGCGCCAGGAGGCGGGGGTGTTCCCGGGCCAGTGGGGCATGACGTAGAAGTGGATCTTCGCCTTGCGGTCCCCCTTCACTCCGGCGCGGAAGAGGTCGAGCGAGAGGAAGTTCATCTGCTGGGTGGCCACGGGCACCTGGAAGATGTAGTCCTCGCTCCAGGGCATGGTCATCCCGCCCTCCCGGAAGAGGGACACCCACTTGTGGGTCTCGCCCAGGTACATCGGGGCGTGGTGGGGCGAGTAGTTCGCGCCGATCCCCGCGTTGGGGAGGTGGCTGCGGAGGACGTCCGTGAGCGCCTTCATCGCGCGGATGCCGAAGCGGTGCCCGTAGAGGCGCGAGTAGTAGTAGACGCCCGGGCGCTCGCGGTTCTTGGGGTTGTACTTCACGAGGTCCCAGTCGTCGCGGGCGTCGGGGTCGACGTCCGAGGGCTTGAGACCGATCTCGTGCAGCCACGCGCGGAAGCCGGGATGGTCTTCCGCGGGGGGCAGGGGGAGCGAGATCTCGTCCCCCAGGCTCACGCAGGCGATCTTCGCGGCGCGGCCGTCGGCCACGAGTTTCGCGCAGGATTCCTCGAGCCTCTTCGCGTCCTGGCCGCGCACGTCGATGGTGCCCCGGATGAGCCCCTCGGGGGTCACCTCATCCCCGTCCTTGGAGAGCGCGGTGGCGCCCATGAGCTTCACGAACTCGCGCAGGGCGGCGCTGTAGCGCGCATCGTTGGGGCGGGGATCGAAGGTGTACCCGTAGATCAGCGTGCGGGTCGGCGGCCGGCCGCGCACGGGGTCGCGGCGCAGGTCGTCGAGCAGTTCGTAGAGGACCTGGTCGTCGCTGCGGATGCGGCGCGTGCGTCGCGTGTCGGCATCGTAGGCGAGGGTGATGCCGCCGGTCAGGTTCTCGAAGCGTCGGATGGATTCGATCTCGCCGGTCTTCCCGGGGACGCCGAACTCGAGGTCGAAGGAGGGGGATTTTTCGCGGACGGAGAGGGCCCACTGGCCGTCGTTGAGCGAGTCGAGCAGGCTGCCCACCTCGACCCAGTCGGAGGACTGTCCCGCCTTGGCCGTGACCGTCTTCGGCTTCCACTCGCGCAGGTGGACCCAGTAGGGGGAGTGCTCGGTGCCCGGGGGGACGTGGAGCGTGAGCGGACCGCCCCCCCTGGTGTTGTGGACCTTGAGGAAGAGGTCGCCCGCCTGGGTGAGGAGGCCGTCGAGGGGGAGGTAGTTCTCACGCTCGATGCGGCGCTTCACGCCGTCGTGGTCGCGCGTGAGCAGCACCAGGTCCACGTTCCGACGTGCGGCGGGCTCGGGCTGGCCGTCGGCGGTGAGGAGGATCCGTGCGGTCCCGGCCTCGAGCTCGACGGTGCAGCCCTCCCACACGATGTTCTCCGTGGCCCCCCAGTCCCAGGCCAGCTCCTTCTGCTTCTTTTTTCCGAAGGCCCAGATCTTCTCGTTCTCCCGTGCGCCGAAGAGGCGGTCGAGCTTGAACTTCCCCTCCTGCTCAACGAGGACGCGGAAGCGGGTCTCGAAGCGCCAGGCGGCCTCATACCGGACGAAGAGGGACCAGGTCCCCGCGGCGGGGATCTTCACGTCCATCGAGGCCTGGGTGTGGGGGCCCTGTTCCGGGGCTCCGAGGAATGCCTTGCGGCTGAGGAAGGTGTTGGCGAAGGTGCCGACCGAGTAGTTGGCGCCGTATGGCTTGCGCTCCCAGCCGGGGGTCGTCGGGGTAAATTCCTCGGCCTCGAGGAGGATCGGCGGGTCGGATTCCTTCGGGGGCTGCGCCTGGGGGAGCACCAGGATCATGATGAAGAACGGTTTCACCACAACTTTAACGGGTGCGGGGAAGCGCGGATGGCATAATCCTCCCGTGGATTTTTCGACCCTCTGGCGCGATTCGATCGGCTTCTGGCGGGTCTGGGTCGTGACGCTCGGCCGGCGGCACGGGCTGCTGGACGCGCTCCCCTGCGCAGAGGCGGCGCTCTCGCGCGGCCGCTCGTCCGAGGCGGTGCGGCTCTGGGTGGACGCCGCGGAGGCCCTGGGGCTCGTCTCGCGTCGGGCCGGCCGGGTGGCCCCCGCGCCCGGGACGGCGCGGCTCCTGGGCGACCGTTCGAGTCCCGACTACCTGGCCGGTCACCTCGTCTACCTCGCGGTCCGCTCGCTGGACTACGACGCGTTCGGGGACTTTTTCCGTCGCGGGCGCACGGTCGACTTCTTCCGGCGGCCCGGGCGGAACGAGGCGGTGGAGGAGGCCACGCACTGGGACCACGTGATGTTCCTCCGGAAGCTGCCGGCGGCCGTACGCGCGAGGCTGCGCGCGGGCTGCGACGTGCTGGAACTCGGCTGCGGGAGGGGCGGCTGGCTGGCGATGATGCGCCGGGAGTTCCCCCGCTCGCGCTTCCGCGGCGTGGACCCGGATCCCGAGACCGGCGCGGCGAGGGGCCGGGCCGAGACCTACGGCCGCGCGGCGAGCGCGGACCTGCTCTACCTGGGCGAGGTGCTCCACGTGGCGGACCGTCGCCGGACCCTGGCGAACGCGGCGCGGGTGCTGCGGCCTGGGGGGACGCTGCTCGTCCTGGAGGGGTGGATGCCGGA
>JAHFOZ010000062.1 GCA_023261405.1 Planctomycetota bacterium | reverse complement strand
CCCCCCCGCCGGGCGCGAAGCACCCCGTCGACGCCTTCCTCCTCGCCAGGCTCGAGGCCAAAGGCATCCGCCCCGCGCCGCCCGCCGACCGGGCCGTCCAGGTCCGCCGCGCCACCTACGATCTCACCGGTCTGCCCCCGACACCCCGGGAGGTCGAAGCGTTCGTGAACGACCCCGCGCCCGGCGCGTACGAGGCCCTCCTCGAGCGGCTCCTCGCGAGCCCGCGCTACGGCGAGAAGTGGGGACGCCACTGGCTTGACCTGGTCCGGTTCGCGGAGACCAACGGGTACGAGCGCGACGGCGACAAGCCCCATGCCTGGCGCTACCGCGATTACGTGATCCGCGCGTTCAACGAGGACAAGCCGTACGACCGCTTCCTCCGCGAGCAGCTGGCAGGCGACGAGATGGAGCCGCGGACGCCCGACTCCATTATCGCCACCGGCTACTACCGGCTCGGCATCGTGGACGACGAGCCCGCCGACCGTGACCTCGCCAAGTACGACGGCCTGGACGGCATCCTCGCGACGACCACCCAGGTCATGCTCGGGACCACGATCGGATGCGCGCGCTGCCACGACCACAAGAAGGACCCGCTCCCGCAGGCCGACTACTACCGGATGCTCGCCTTTTTCCACGGGGTGGATGCGCAGGCGCGGGCCGGGCCCGGCGCCGAGACCGTCATCGGCCGCGACGAGGCGGCGGAGCAGGAGCATCTCGGGAAACTGCGCGACCTCGAGGCCGAGGTGGCGAAGACCGAGAAGGAGTTCTCCGGGAAGCCGGGCGGTGCACCCCGGCCCGAGGAGAAGACGCTCGCCGCGGCGATCCGGGCGCGCGGCGCCGCGGTGCTGGGGAAGCCCGCGGTGGAACGATACCTGGCCCTGAAGAAATCGATTTCCGAACTCAAGAAGGACGGCTCGCACGAGGAGAAGGCGCTCAGCGTCTCCGAGTCGGGCCGGATCGAGGACACGTTCGTGCTCCGCCGGGGCAACCCGCGGGTGCCGGGGGAGAAAGTCGTTCCCGGCTTCCCCCGAGTGCTCGACGCGCCCGATCCCGACCTCTCGAAAGCCGCGCGCGGCAAGAGCAGCGGCCGGCGGACCGCGCTGGCGGACTGGATCGCGAGTCCCGCGAACCCGCTCACCGCGCGTGTGATGGCGAACCGACTCTGGCAGTTCCATTTCGGCCGGGGCCTGGTGCCCACGCCGAACGATTTCGGGAAGCTGGGGGAGGCGCCGAGCCATCCGGAGCTCCTGGACTGGCTGGCCGCCGAGTTCGTCGCGCGCGGGTGGAAGATCAAGGACATGCACCGGCTCCTGATGACGTCGGACGCCTACCGCCGTTCCTCGAGGGGCGACGAGGCCGGGCGGGCGAAGGACCCGCAGAACGAGCTCTGCGGGCGGTTCTCCATGCGCCGGCTCCAGGCGGAGGAGCTGCGCGACTCCATCCTGGCGGCGAATGGGACGCTCAACCTGAAGATGGGCGGGCCGAGCATCTTCGTCCCCCTCCCGCCGGAGGTGCTGGCAACCTCCTCCACCCCGGGGAAGGTCTGGGGGACCTCGCCGCCCGAGGAGGCGGCCCGGCGCAGCGTCTACATCAAGGTCAAGCGGTCGCTCCTGGTGCCGCTGCTTTCCGCGCACGACTTCGCCGACACCGACTCCAGCTGCGCGGTCCGCTTTTCCACCACGGTGCCCACACAGGCGCTCACCCTCCTCAACAGCGACTTCATGAACGCGCAGGCGGCGATCTTCGCCCGCAGGCTCGAGGGCGAGGCGCCCGGGGACCTCGCGTCCCAGGTGAGGCGGGGCCTCCTTGCGGTCACGCAGAGGACGCCGACCGACGCCGAGGTCCGCCGCGGCACGGCCCTCGTGGAAGACCTCCGGAAGGAGGATGCGGGCCGCGCGCTGGCGCGCTTCTGTCTCATGGCGTTGAACCTGAACGAGTTTGTCTACCTGGATTGACGGGGACCCTTACATGAGCGAATTCTGCGGGCGCACGCGGCGGGAGTTCCTCTGGCAGTCGGGCGGGGGCTTCATGGCGGCCGCGCTCTCGGGTCTCCTGGACGACAGGTTCCTCGCGCGCCAGGCCGTCGCGGCGGACGGGACGACGCCCTACGCGAGCCCCACGGTCCCGAAGGCGCCCCACTTCGCCGCGAAGGCGAAGAGCGTCATCTTCCTCTTCATGTACGGCGGCCCCAGCCACATGGACACGTTCGACTACAAGCCCGAGCTCTACCCCCTGGACGGGAAGACGATCCCCGTGAAGACGTTCGGGCGCGGCGGCCGCAAGAACGAGGGCCGCGTCGTGGGGCCCAAGTGGAAATTCAACCAATACGGCCAGTGCGGCAAGTGGGTCTCGGACCTCTTCCCGAACCTCGCGACCTGCGTCGACGACATCGCGTTCCTCCACTCCATGACGGCCGACTCCCCCCTCCACGGGTCGGCCATGCTCATG
This sequence comes from Planctomycetota bacterium, assembly GCA_023261405.1. GTDB lineage: Bacteria > Planctomycetota > MHYJ01 > MHYJ01 > JACPRB01 > JACQFK01. The sequence goes on along the minus strand of JAHFOZ010000062.1, from coordinate 13,226 downwards.
ATGAACAGCGGCCGCATCCTGAGCGGCCACCCGGCCATGGGCTCGTGGGTCAACTACGGTCTCGGCACCGCGAACCAGAACATGCCGGGATTCGTGGTGATGCTGGATTCCACGGGCGGCCCGATCAGCGGGGCGAAGAACTGGTCCAGTGGGTACATGCCCGCCGCCTACCAGGGCGTGGTGCTGCGCCCGCAGGGACAGCCGATCCTCGACCTGAAGGCCCCGGAGGGGATGACCGGGCCGGCCCAGCGGCGCATCCTCGACGCCCTCCGGGATTTCAACCAGGACCACGAAGCGGCGCGCCCGGGCAACTCGAACCTCTCCGCGCGCATCGCCAGCTACGAGCTGGCCTTCAACATGCAGAAGCACGCCCCCGAGGCGGTGGACCTCACGCAGGAGCCCGACTCCATCCGGCGCCTGTACGGTCTGGACCAGAAGCGCACCGAGGACTTCGGGCGGAAGTGCCTGATGGCGCGGCGGATGGTGGAGCGCGGCGTGCGCTTCGTCCAGGTCTACTCGGGCGGCGCCCACAACGACGACAACTGGGACGCCCACACGGACATCGAGAAGAACCACAATTTCCACGCAGGGAACACCGACCGCCCGATCGCGGGACTGCTCAAGGATCTCAAGCAGCGCGGCCTGCTCGACGAGACGCTCGTCGTCTGGGGCGGCGAGTTCGGCCGCCAGCCCACGGCGGAATACGCGAAGGGCACCGGCCGCGACCACAACGCGTACGGCTTCACCATGTGGATGGCCGGCGGGGGCATCAAGGGCGGCGTGAGCGTGGGCCAGACCGACGAACTGGGCAGCGCCGCCGTCGAGGATCGCTTCCACGTCAAGCACCTTCATGCTACGATCCTCCACCAGCTTGGCCTCGACCCCAACCGCCTCTCGTTCTTCTTCAGCGGTCTGGACCAGAAGCTCGTGGGGGTGGAGGGCGCCGAGCCCATCCGCAAGATCATCGCGTAATAAGGAGATTCCATGATCCGACTCCTCGTCGTCGCCGTCCTGGCCGCTGTCCAGGACAAGCCCTTCGACTCGGCCTTTGGCCTCGCTCAGGACAAGGCCATCGAACTGGCCCGTGGCCTTGCTCAGGACAAGCCCAAGGTGGAGCAGGTCGGCACGCCGCGCCGCTTCCTCGCGGCCGACTACCAGAAGGGCGTCCTCGCAATCTTCGGGAAGGACGGCCAGGTGGAGTGGCAGGTCAAGATCCGCGACATTCACGACGCGTGGGTGCTGCCCGACGGCAATGTCCTCTTCCAGCAGGGATGGACGAAGGTCGTGGAGATGACGCCCGACAAGAAGGAGGTCTGGTCGTACGACGCCGCCAAAATGAACGGGAACGAAGGCAGGAAGGTCGAGGTTCACGCCTTTCAGAGGCTGGCCGACGGATCGACGATGATCGCCGAGTCCGGGCCCGCGCGGATCATCGAGGTCGACAAGGAGGGGAAGATCCGGAAGGAGATCAAGCTCAAGGTCGAGAAGCCGAGCGTCCACCGCGACACCCGGAACGCCCGGAAGCTCGGGAACGGGAACTACCTCGTCTGCCACGAAGGGGACGGGAAGGTCCGCGAGTACGACGGCGAAGGCAAGGTCGTGTGGGAGCACGACGCCAAGTCGCAGGTGTACGGGGCGATCCGGCTCAAGAACGGGAACACGCTCATCGCCTTCGGCGGCGGCAACCGCGTCGCCGAGGTGGACCCCTCCGGGAAGGAGGTCTGGGGGATCGGGAAGACCGAGCTGCCGGGGATCACGCTGGCGTGGATGACCCAGATCGAGCGGCTCCCCAACGGGAACACGGTGATCGTCAACTGCCACGGCAAGCCGACCGACCCGCAGATCATCGAGGTGACGCCGGAGAAGAAGGTCGTGTGGTCGTACCGCGACTTCGAGACGCTCGGCGGGGCGACCCCCGTCGCCCAGACGCTGGACGACCCGGGGAACACGATCCGGTAGGCCACCCGTGGGACACAAGACTCGCTGGGGGATCCTGGGAACCGGGCGCATCTGCGGGACGTTCGCCGAGGCGCTGGCGGTCCTCCCCGACGCCGAGCTCGCGGCGGTGGGGTCGCGCACGAAGAGCGCGGCGGCCGCCTTCGCCGGGAGATACGGGGTCTCCCGCGCCCACGAGAGCTACGAGGCGCTCGCCCGCGATCCCGGCGTCGACGCCATCTATGTCGGCACGCCGCACAACCTCCATGAGTCGAACACGATCCTCTGCCTCGAGGCGGGGAAGGCGGTGCTCTGCGAGAAGCCGCTCGCTCTCAACGAGGGCCAGGCGCGGCGCATGGTCGATGCGGCGCGGCGGACGAAGCGGTTCCTCATGGAGGCGATGTGGACGCATTTCCTGCCGGCGGTCGTGCGCGCCCTGGAAATGGCCGGCCGCGGCGCGATCGGGGAACCCCGGATGCTCCAGGCGGATTTCGGCTTCAAGGCGCCGTTCGACCCCCAGGGGCGGCTCTTCAACCCGGCGCTGGCGGGCGGCTCGCTGCTCGATGTCGGCGTCTATCCGGTCTCGCTGGCCACGCGGCTCTTCGGGGACCCCGGGAGGATCCAGTCGAGCGCGGTGCTGGGGGAGACCGGCGTGGACGAGCAGGCGGCGATGATCCTCGATTACAGCGGCGGGTGGCAGGCGGTCCTGTCGAGCTCGATCCGGACCGAGACCGGCCATTCGGCGCTCCTGTCCGGCACGGAGGGGAGCCTGAGGTTAGTGCCGCCGTTCTGGAAGGCGCAGCGCCTGATCGTCACCTCGAAGGGTGGGGAGGAGTCGATCGACCTGCCGTACGAGGGAAACGGGTATACTCACGAGGCGCGGGAACTCATGCGCTGCCTCGCGGAAGGCGCGCTCGAAAGCCCGCGGATGAATCACGAGTTTTCGCTCCGGGTGATGAGGACCCTGGACCGGATCCGCGCCCCGTGGGGCCTGCGGTATCCGGGCGAATGAGGACGGACAGAAAACAAGGAGGATCGAACGTGGCTAGAGCCCTCGCACTCATGGCGGTGCTGGCCTCCGCGGCGGCCGGATGCGGCAAGGAAGACGCGGCCGCTCCGCCGGGCGACGGAAAGATGGGCGGCCCCATCACCGCGGGCGGCAAGGTGAAGCTGGCCTACGTGACGAACGGCATCGACCCCTTCTGGAACGTCGCCGCGGCGGGCGCGAAGGCTGGGGCGAAGGAATTCAACGCCGAGGTCGAGGTCCTCATGCCCAAGGACCTGCCCGACCAGAAGCGCATGATCGAGGGCCTGCTCGCGCGGGGCATCGACGGCATCGCGATCAGCCCCATCGACGCGAAGAACCAGGTCGGCTTCATCGACGAAGCGGCCGGGCAGACACACGTGATCACGCACGACTCCGACGCCCCCGCCTCGAAGCGCCGCTGCTTCGTGGGCATGGACAACTACAACGCCGGCCGCGCCGCGGGCAAGCTCGTCAAGGAGACACTCCCCGACGGCGGCAAGATCATGATCTTCGTGGGCCGCCTCGAGCAGCTCAACGCCCAGCAGCGGCGCCAGGGCGTGATCGACGAGGTCCTGGACCGCCCCGCGCAGTCGGCCGACGCCCTCAAGGCCGATCCGCCGACGGGTGAGCTCACGGGCGGGAAGTACGTGATCGTCAGCACGCGCACCGACGGCTTCGACTACGCCAAAGCCAAGGCCAACGCCGAGGACGCCATGGTCGCCACCCCGGACCTCGCCTGCATGGTCGGGCTCTTCGCCTACAACGCGCCCATGTGCCTCGAGGCGATCAAGGGCGCGGGCAAGACCGGAAAGATCAAGGTGGTGAGCTTCGACGAGCAGGACGCGACGCTCCAGGGGATCAAGGACGGCGCGGTGCACGGGACGGTGAGCCAGCAGCCCTACCAGTACGGGCGCCACTCGGTGCGCATCCTGGCCGGACTTGCCCGCAAGGATGCGTCCGTGCTGCCGCCCAAGGGCTTCCTCGAGATCGAGATCCGCGTCGTGAAGAAGGACAACGTGGACGCCTTCTGGGAGGAGCTGAAGAAGCTCCGCCAGTAGGCATGCCCGACACCTCCCCTCCGTTTCTGGAGGCGCGCGGCCTCGCCAAGCGCTTCCCCGGCGTCCGCGCCCTGGACGGAGTCGACCTCGACGTCGGCCGCGGGGAGGTCGTCGCCGTGATCGGCGAGAACGGGGCCGGCAAGAGCACCCTGATGAAGATCCTGGCCGGGGTGCAGACTCCCGACGCCGGCGAGATCCGCGTCGAGGGCCACCCGGTGACGATCGACTCCGTCCGCGCGGCGGAAGCCCTCGGCATCGCGCTCATCCACCAGGAGCTCAACCTCTGCGACAACCTGGACGTTGGCGCCAACCTCTTCCTCGGCCGCGAGCCGCGCCGCGGGGCGTTCGTCGACGGCGCGCGCATCGAAAAGGATGCGGCGGCGCTCCTTGAACGGGTGGGTCTCGACGTCCTGCCGGGCACGATCGTGAGCGAGCTGTCCATCGGCCGCCAGCAGATGGTGGAGATCGCGAAGGCGCTCTCCACGGACGCCCGGCTTCTCATCATGGACGAGCCGACCTCGAGCCTCTCCCAGCGCGAGACGAAGCACCTCTTCCGCGTCATCCGCGATCTCAAGGCCCGCGGCGTGAGCGTCGTCTACATCTCGCACCGCCTGGGCGAGGTGAAGGAGGTGGCCGACCGCGTCGTGGTGCTGCGCGACGGCCGTAACTCCGGCGGGCTCGCGAAGGGGGAGATCGGGCACGGGGCGATGGTGAAGCTCATGGTCGGCCGGGAGCTGACCCAGCTCTTCCCGCACGAGGCCCGCTCCCCGGGCTCCGCGGCGCTGGAGGTGGTCGGGCTCCGGACCCCGGTCCATCCGAGGCACGAGATTTCCTTCACGCTGTGCGCCGGGGAGATCGTGGGCGTCGCCGGCCTGGTCGGTTCCGGGCGCTCCGAACTGCTCGCCGCCCTTTTCGGCGTGGAGCGGGCCGCAGGCGGGAGCATGCGTGTGGAGGGCCGGTCGGTGGTCTTTCGACGCCCGCTCGACGCCATCCGCGCCGGCGTGGCGCTCGTGCCCGAGGACCGCAAGGCGCAGGGCCTCTTCCTGGAGATGGCGGTGCGTGAGAACCTGAGCATCGCCTGGATACGGGACCGCGGGACCTTCGTGGACCCGGCGGCCGAGGGGGCCATGGCCGGAGCGGCCATCGCCCAGCTGCGGATCAAGACGCCTCACGACCTTCAGCTCGCGCTGTTCCTGTCCGGCGGGAACCAGCAGAAGCTTGTGCTGGGAAAGTGGCTGGCGATGAACCCGCGCGTGCTGCTCCTCGACGAGCCGACCCGCGGGGTCGATGTGGGCGCGAAGCAGGAGATCTACCGGCTGATGGACGAGTTCGCGGCCAGGGGCGTCGCGATCCTCTTCGTCTCGAGCGATCTGGAAGAGATCCTGGGGATGTCGGACCGCGCTCTCGTGATGCACCAGGGCCGGATCGCGGGGGAGGTCCCGCGCGCCGGGCTCAGCGAAGAATCGGTCATGCTCCTGGCGACGGGGTCGGCGGCGTGAAGAAGACCTGGGGCGTCCTCGGCATCCTGCTCTTCGTGATCGCACTGACGGCGATCCTCAATCCGCGCTTCCTCGGCGACAAGAACCTGCTGACCACCCTGCGCTGGTCCTCGCTCTACGCGATCATCAGCATCGGCGCCGCGTTCGTCATCATCACCGGGGGCGTGGACCTGTCGATCGGATCGGTGGTGGGCCTCTCGGGGACCCTGCTCGCGCTGCTGCTGGAGAAGGGGACGCCGGTCGGCCTGGCCATCGCGATCGTGCTGGTCCTGTCGGCCGCCATCGGGTTCGCCCACGGCCTGCTCGTGACCAAGATGCGCCTTCAGCCCTTCATCGTGACCCTCTGCGGCCTGCTCATCTACCGGGGGGTGGCGCGGGTGATCACCGACGATCAGAGCCAGGGCTTCGGGAATTCGTACCCCAGGCTTCACGCGCTGGTCGAACCCGTCGGGATCCTCGGGGCCGCGATCCCGGTGCCCTTCCTGATCATGGCCGCGATCGCGATTGCCGCGTCGATCTTCCTCAACCGCACGGTCTGGGGCCGCTACCTCTTTGCCCTCGGGCGGAACGAGCAGGCCGCACGCTACAGCGGGATCAACACGCATGCGATCTCGATCATGGCGTATGTCGTCTGCGCGCTGCTTTCGGGCTGGGGCGGCATCCTCATGGCCCTGGACGTCAATTCCATCCAGCCCGCACAGTTCGGGAACTTCTACGAACTCTACGCGATCGCCGCCGCCGTGCTGGGCGGCTGCTCGCTCCGGGGCGGCGAGGGCTCGATCCTGGGCGTCGTGATCGGCTCCGCGGTGATGCGGGTCCTCTACAACGCGATCAACATCCTGGGCATACCGAACACGTGGGAGTTTGTGATCATAGGACTGGTCCTCCTCGGCGGTGTGGTCACGGACGAACTGGTGCGCCGCTGGGCGGCCCGCCGTCGCGCCGCTCGCGAGGCGGAGGAGCCGCTCCTCAAGGGGTGAGGCCGCGCGGAATCCGGCCTACTTCGAGCGGGCGAAGTAGCCGGTCCGTTCGGTGACGTAGCGCCCGTTGCCGCCGGGGGGGATGCGGTCGGTCGGCGAATCCCCCGTGGCCAGCTCGAAGGCGAAGCCGAAGGGAGCCCGGCCGGGCCGTTCGACGCTCAGGCTCTTGCCGTTCGCGTCCCCCCAGCGTCCCCAGACGTGGCCCGGGGCGACGATGTCGAACCGCGTGAACGCCTGCCGGGTCCGGTCGTATTCCACGCGGCCGTCCAGCGGCGTCTCGTAGCCCTGGCCCAGCGGCCCGTCGGGCGTCGTGGCCTTCGATTCGTCGTAGTCGCTTCCCCAGTGGACGGAGCCCTCCAGGCGCATCCGGATCCGCTCGGGCGTGACCTCCTCGACGACCAGCGCGAGCGCGGCCGACTTCACCGACCGCGCGCTCACGATGCCCCCTTCGCTCGTCGTCGCGCGCTGGGGCGTCAGGTGAAAGCGGGCCATCCGCTCCGGGAGGGCGGCGTCGACCGCAAGCTTCTGCCCCTTCGCCGGCTCGGCCGGTACCAGCGCCCGGACTTCCTCCCGCGTGACCCACATGCATTCGATGTTCGGCTGCAGGAACTGCTCCCAGGTGCGCGCGCGTTCTGGGCTGTCGGCCATCAGCGGGAAGTCCGCCGTCTTCGTGTGGCGCAGCCCGCCGTCCTCACCCCGACTCAGGAAGCGGGCATGGACCCTCAGCACCAGTCCGCCCTCCGGCGGAGACGGGATGACTCTCTCCGACGGCTTCAGATCTGGGACTTGGACGGCGCCGGGCTTACGGTCGGCCTCAGGCAGCTTCATGAATTCCTCGAGCACCTTTGCTGAGGGTTTTCCCCCCAGCAGCTTCCCGGAGGGGGAGACGCAATTCATGTAGCCGCTGGAGGTGACCCAGTGCTTGTCGATGCTGGCGGCGCGGAGGAACTCCCCCTCGGGCGATTCCGATTTGCAGACCCAGGTCGGCACCGACGCGCAGACGAAGCTTCCCTTGATCAGCTTGATGGTTTCGTCATTCCAGAAGGCGAGCCCACGGCTCACGCCGCGTCCGGCCGCTCAGCAGCCCGCGGCGGGCGCGCCTCCGCTGCCGGCCATGAGGAAGATCGGTTTCCCTTCAGCCGCCGCCTTCTGCCTCGCCTCCCAGACGCTCGGATGCCAGTCGACCTCCATCCAGCGCGATTCGCCGGGCTGGCGCTTGACCAGCGCATGGAGCTTCTCGAACGGGGCGTCGTCGGACTTCGTAAGCTCGCCGCCCGACAGCGATCCCGCCGATGCGCCCACGGCCAGCAAGACCGTAGAAAGGATTCCGCGCAGCGTCATGAGCTTCTTCCTTACTCGAGTCAGGAGGGCATCATAGCCCTCCCGGGTCGTGCGGTGCAATCCCTCGCTCGGTGGGCAACTGCGGAGATCTGCCTCGCTGGGGCCGGAGCGCGTATAATGGAGCAGGGTTTCCTGGCCGTCATCCCCGGAAGAGCGTTCAGCGGAGGAGCGGTTGTCATGGTCAACCCACAGGGCCAGCCCCGCCAGCCTGCATCGGCGGCCGCCGGTGGAATAAGGAGGCCGCCTGCCTGGGCGGGACTCTTCGTCCTGGGACTAACGTGCGTGACCTCCGCCGATACCGACCACTGGCCGCAGTTCCGCGGGGCCCGCTCCGATGGGCTGGGAGAAGGAGCCACACTCCCGGAGACGTGGAGCAGCACCGAGAACGTCGTCTGGAAACGCGAGCTCCCCGGCTGGGGCTGGTCGTCGCCCGTGATCTGGGGAAACCGGATCTTCGTCACGGCGGCGGTCGGCGAACGCGAGCGCGAACGCCTCGTCGTCGGCGGGTACCCGGGAGGCCAGGTCAAGGTGACCGACGTTCATCGCTGGATGATCTACTGTCTCGACTTCGAGACGGGCAAGGTCGTGTGGGAACGCGAGGCTCACAAGGGCGTCCCCCCGCAGCCACGTCATCCCAAGAACTCTTTCGCGTCCGAGACGCCGATCACCGATGGCGAGCGCGTGTACGCCTGCTTCGCCAACATCGGCGTCTTCTGCTGCGACATGGAGGGCAAGCCGCTTTGGGAGCAGCGCTGGGACGCCTATCCGATGCGCGGCGGGTGGGGAACGGGAGCGGCACCGGTGCTCCACAAGGACCGTCTCTACTTCGTGAACGACAACGAACAGGAGTCGTTCATGGTGGCCCTGGACAAGTCCACGGGGAAAGAGGTCTGGCGGGTTGCGCGTGCGGAGAAGAGCAACTGGTCCACGCCGTATGTCTGGGAGCATCCCCAGCGGACGGAGATCGTCACGATCGGCACCGGGAAAGTGCGCTCTTATGACCTGGAAGGCAAGGTGCTGTGGGAATTGACCGGCACGTCCGGACTGGTCAGCCTGATGCCGCTGGCCAAGCATGGCCTGCTGTATCTCGGCGCCGGGTACCACTACGGGCCGCTTTACGCCATCCGTCCCGGCGCGTCGGGCGACATCAGCCTCAAGGACGGGGAGTCGAGCAACGCGTGGATCGCCTGGTCGCAGGAGCGCGGCGCGGGGATCCATCCATGTTTCCTGATCAGCGGCGAACGGCTCTTCGTCCTCTACGACGCGGGACTGTTGATGTGCTTCGACGCCAAGACGGGGGGGACGGTTTTTCCCCGCCAGCGCCTGAACACCGGGGGCGGCCGGTTCTACGCGTCGCCGTGGGCGTACAACGGCAAGGTCTTCCTGCTCAACGAAGACGGTACCACGTGGGTGATCGAGGATGGCCCCAAGTTCGAGGTCGTGCGCAAGAACACGCTGGACGATCTCGCCTGGGCCACGCCCGCCATCGCCCGCGGCAGCCTGTTCATCCGGACCTACTCGGGGCTGTATCGGCTCCAGAACAAGGCGAACGCTTCCGACAAGAAGTGATTCCCCGCAGGGGCGGACGGATGGGAACCTGGAAAGGACGGGGTGTCATGAAGAGCATGAGTGCCTGGATCCTCGTTTCCCTGGGGATCGTCTCCCTGCCCCTCTTCGCGCAGGAGCGCTCCTGGACCCGCGAGCTGAAGGATCGGGCGAAGCGCGACAGCCTGCAGGACAGCGCTCAACTGGTCCGCGGCGACAGCGGGAAATGGAACGACGAACCCCGCGTGCAACACGCCCCGCCGATCGCACAGAAACCGGCCAAACTGTCGCTCGACGACTGGGCCGATCAGCTGCTGAAGAAGGAGTTTCAGCTGAGCGCCGACGACGACAACTGGCTGATCTTCCGCACCCGGCAGCTGGATGACAACGACCGGGTGTGGATCGAGCGGATCGAGCGGCGCGAGAACCGGCTCACCGTCGTGGTCCACCAGGCGAAATGGCAGGGCCGCTACCAGAAGACCTTCACCTACTACCCCGTGATCGCCGTGAACCTGGGCAAGCTGGAGCCTGGGAAGTATGAGGTGCAGTGGGTCATCAAGCCGCTGGCCTTCGCCCAGTTCGAGGGGGATGGCCGGCCGACCAACAACTGGCCGAAGGACGAGCGCCCCACCGATCAGAAGCCGGCCGAGTTGAGCCTCACGTTTGCCGTGGGCAAAAGTTCCCGTTAGGGCACGCGCCGGGTCTCCGCGGGTCAGGAAACCTTTACTTCCGGCGCCAGCGGGCGCAACGACTTGGACAAAGGTGTGGCGCTTCGACTCCCTCGCTCCGCTCGGTCGCTCAGGGCATTCGCCTCGGGCCGCTTCGCCGTATGGCTTGCCATGAGCGAGGGCCGCGAAGCGGCCCAAGTCGAATGGCTGGGGCGCTAGGATTCGAACATTGCATCCCAGCACCGCCTCCGGGGGGAGACGTCGACGTAGACTATACTCCACCATCCATTTGTGATCAACCGTGAACAGATGTTCACGAAGTTCTGATGCTTGAAAGAGGGGGGAGAACTACGAAGCGAACAGGAAATCTATGAGCGATTCCACCCGCGATACTTGGCACGGAGCGGCCGCATCAAGGCGAGCAGCGCCCTAAGGGGAGTCTTGGCGAAGGTATGGAATGGATTCCGTCCGATCAGGCTATCAGTAAATGGGACAGCAGAGGCGACGAACCCGTACTGTGCGTGTGGTGACACAAGGAGAAGGAAGTGGTGCAAGGCCGAAGGGTATAAGCCTCCATGACCTTGCTGCCAGAACACTACGGTTCGCTTCGACCTCATGCCTTGAGTCCTCGTGGCTCATCCGCTAAGCGGTCTGCTCGATAAAGCGAGAGGCGTGGGCGCGTCCTGCGAGGTAGGCATGAGCCCGCCCGTCGGGAGTGGGGTGCCTGCAACCTGGCCCATCGCACCCGATGGCGAAGAAGACTTCTTGTCCAAGTTCGTGGTCCTTCCTCCGGAGGCGGTCGATGACGCCCGCCCAGAAGTCCGCAGACGCCTCTTCGTCAAACGGGTACGGGGTCCACACGTCAAGGTAGCGGCGGAGAGCGTGGCCGAATTCGTGGGCGATGATCCGACCCGCGACGAAGACGAAGAGGAAGCGGCGGGACATCTCAGGGTCAAACCGCTGGCCGCCGTGCAAGTACGCAACCCGGCGCATGACCCAATCGCGGTGCCGACGCCAAATCTGTTCCGCGATTTCCAGCGCGTCCATCACCCCGACGACGATCAACCGCTCTGTGAAAAGCCCCGCTTTACCCCGGAGGCTCCGCACGAATTCGAGCCGGGGAAGGACGGGCAACGGGGGGAAAAGATCGAGCATCTCACGGTATGCGTTTCCAATCTCAGGGGGATGGGGATCACTGACGCGCAGATATCGCTCGTCGGTGCATCGACCGTCGTTCTGCGGCCCACGGATGATGAGCTCGTTGCCCCGGATTCTCCAAGGCGGCGTGTGGCCTGTACATCCCAGCATGGTGCCGACTCCGACTACTCTGGCTATAATACGCTTCTCAGCACCCTCGCGTGTTCTCGGGATTCCGCCGGACAGCTTCCTGCGTGAAGCCAGGCCGGGACTTCATCTGACTGACGATATCCTCGGCGATGAGTTTGGCGAGGGATTCTAGGTAGGACTTTTGGCCAGGAGTGGGCTCCGCCTGCCTTGGGAGATTCTGCTGAGGCTTGCCCTTGGTCTTCCCTGCTCGGTTCTTCATGTGTGACCCCCTTTTGGAGTTATTAGATGCGAATTACCAAGGGCCTTTGAAGAGGCTCTTCACGGTTAAGTGCCTTCTCGCTTCAGCTCCAGCTCATCAAGGCGGCGATCGCGGCCGGGGTCTGCTGCGGGACACGGATGCCGAGGTGCTGGTCGACGCGCTCCAGGGGCCTCTCTAGTTCCGGTTCCTCATCGGCCACGCGGCGCTCGACAAGGCCTTTGAACCAAGATGGTGACGATGGTTCTGAAGTCGGTCACGGCTTAGGGACGAAGGTCCGGATGAGGAACCTTTTCCCGGCCTCCAGGATCTCCCGCGCCCGCTGAGGGTCCTTCATGGTGCGCGCCATGGTCAGGGTTCCGACGAGGCCCGAGTAGAGGTTGGTCGCCTTCGCCTGACTTTCTTCGGGAGGGTCGTCCGGGAACTGCTGCTTGAGCGCGTCGGCGAACAAGGCATAGATCCGGACCATGTAGTCCTCGTAGAGCGCCCGGTGGGCCGGCTTGCACCGCTGCATGTCGCTGCTCAGAGAGGTGAAGGCGCAGCTTTCCTCGACGTCGGTCAGGCTCTTTTCTGAGAGATGATCCTCGATCATGCGCTTTATGGCCGCGCCGCCCTCGTCGCGGAACCGCTGGGCCAGAGTTTCCTCGAGCCTCGAGAGATCGTGGCAGATCGCCTGGGCGAAGAGGTCGTCTTTCGATTTGAAGTGGCTGTAGAGCGCGCCGCGGGTCAGGCCCGCGTGCTTCATCATCTGGTTGGTGCCTGAGCCGACCCGGCCGTGCCGCTTCAGGAACTGGACCGCCTTGTCCAGGATGACGGTCCGAAGGCGTTCCTTCTCGCCTTTCTTGGTCTTCATAGGCTCTTCTCTTAACGCAATTATAATACATTTCAGCACCAAAATTTCAATACACATCCCCATCAAAAGCGTATATTATAATGCTGATCGGCATTATAAAAGAGGTGAAGCATGGTGGCCAGCGAATTTCCAGCGCACCCGGAGGAGTTCCGGGGCAAGCGGGCCCTTGTGACGGGGGCCTCCCAAGGGATGGGAGAAGCCATTGTGCGGCGTCTGGCCCGGGGAGGAGCGACGGTAGTGGCGGTGTCGCGATCGACGCCCGGGGTCCCCTTCCCCGAGGGCACGATCTTCATGTCGGCGGACCTGGCGACGGCGGAGGGTTGCGAGCGGGTCGTGAAGGAGACGTTGTCCCGCCTCGAAGGATTGGACATCCTGGTCAACGTCCTGGGCGGCTCCTCGGCGCCGAGCGGGGGGTTCGCCGTCCTCTCCGACCAGGAGTGGCAGAAGGAACTCCAGCTGAACCTCTATCCCGCCGTTCGCCTCGATCGGGGGCTCCTCCCCTCGATGATCCGGCAGAACTCGGGAGTGATCATCCACATCTCCTCAATCCAGCGGAAGCTTCCGCTCCACGAGGCGACCCTGGCCTACGCCGCGTCGAAGGTGGCGCTCAGCACTTACAGCAAAGGGCTCTCCAAGGAGCTCGGGCCGAAAGGGGTGCGGGTGAATACCGTGGCCCCCGGCTTCACCGAGACCAAGGCCGCCCAAGCACTGATCGGCCGGCTGTCGGAGACCCAGGGCACCGATTACCAGGCCACCCGAGAGGGTCTCATGAAGTCG
>JAHFOZ010000061.1 GCA_023261405.1 Planctomycetota bacterium | reverse complement strand
CGAACGGTAACATCTCGCGCAACACGGGGCTTGCGGCGCCCGGGCCGCTCCGCGGCCGGCGCCGCCGCGGCTTTGCCTCCGGCTCATGGCGGACGGCTCCGATGACTCGAGCAATCCCTGGGATCGACACGTCCGACTTGACCGCAGGGGAGGTCGTGGCTAGAATGGCCGCCTCGATCGGGCCCCTGTACCGAGCCGCAGAGGTTCGGGACTAGGTCTGCCCTGGAGGGGCACCTTGTCACGAACGTGCGAGTCGATGCGCTTGGGGCCCGGCGAATGCGGGTCCGCGTGAGACGCTGGTGGTGGGCGCTCAGCCAGCTGGTCATCCTGATGTTCGGGATCACCCTCTGGAGGCTGCGCGCTTTCGGGCTGCGGAACATCCCCCGGAAGGGGGGCTTTCTGCTCGCCTCCAACCACCAGAGCTACCTGGACCCACCGCTGGTCGCGGCGTGCCTCCCCGGGGAGATGCACTTCATGGCGCGGCGGTCGCTCTTTAAGAACCCGGCCCTCCGAGCCATAATCGTCCGCTGCAACGCCTTCCCCATCGAGCGGGACACGGCGGACGTGAAGGGGGTGAAGGAAGCCATCGTGCGGCTCGGCGCCGGGAAGATCCTTCTGGTATTTCCGGAAGGAACGAGGACCCGGAACGGCTCGATCGGACCCATGAAGTCCGGCGTCGGCACGCTGGCCGAACGCGCCGCCGTTCCCATCGTCCCGGTCCTCATCGAAGGCGCGCACGAAGTGTGGCCCAAGGGCGCGATCCTGCCCCGGATGGGAAGGATCCGCATCGTGTTTGGTAAACCGTTCCGGCTGGACCGGGACACCGACGCCGGCGCGCGCATCCGCGACGCCGTTGCCGGGTTGAAAGGAGAACTGCCAGGATGTCGAATCGCAAGCTCGTGAAAGCGCTGAGCATCACGGAGAACGAGGTGTCGAGGATCTCCGCGGAGCTCTTCATCGCCGACGGGAAGAAGGAGGAACTCGAGAAGGAACTCGAGAAGTACTACGTCGATTCCGTCAAGAACTTCACCGCCGACACCATCATCAAAGGCAAGATCCTCAACGTCGTGGGCGACGACGTGCTCGTGGACATCGGCTACAAGTCCGAGGGCGTGGTGCCCAAGAGCGACTTCACCCGGTTCGAGGAGATCGAGGTCAACAAGGAGATCGAGGTGTTCCTCGAGTCCGTGGAGGACGAGTCGGGCGTCATTGTGCTCTCCAAGCAGAAGGCGGACAAGATCCGCGGCTGGGAGCGGATCATCACCTCCAACAAGGAGGGCGACGTCATCAAGGGGCGCGTCATCCGCAAGATCAAGGGCGGCCTGCTCGTGGACGTGGGCGTGCCCGTGTTCCTCCCGGCCTCGCAGGTGGACGTGCGGCGCGTGGAGGACATCGGGGAGTACCTCCACCAGACCGTGGAGTGCAAGATCCTCAAGATCGACGAGAAGCGGATGAACATCATCGTCTCCCGCCGCCGGCTCCTGGAGGAGCAGCGCGCGGAGGCGAAGACGAAGCTCCTCTCCGAGATCAACGAGGGCGATCTCCGCGACGGCGTGGTGAAGAACATCGCCGACTTCGGGGCGTTCGTGGACCTGGGCGGCATCGACGGCCTGCTCCACATCACGGACATCAGCTGGGGCCGGGTGACCCACCCCACGGAGGTGGTGAAGCTGGAGCAGCAGCTCAAGGTCAAGGTCCTCAAGGTGGACCGGGTCACGGAGCGGATCGCGCTCGGACTCAAGCAGCTGCAGCCCAACCCGTGGGAGCGCGTGGTCTCCAAGTACACGGTCAACATGCGGGTCAAGGGCAAGGTGGTGAACCTCATGCCCTACGGCGCGTTCGTGGAGCTGGAGCGCGGCATCGAGGGTCTGGTCCACATCAGCGAGATGTCCTGGACCAAGCGTATCAACCACCCCTCGGAGGTCCTGCAGGTGGGGCAGGAGGTGGAGGTGGCGGTGCTCGCCATCGACACGGACAAGCAGGAGCTCTCGCTCGGCCTCAAGCAGACCGAGGCGAATCCCTGGGACAAGGTGGACGAGAAGTACAAGGCGGACATGAAGGTGAAGGGCAAGGTCCGGAACACCACGAGCTACGGGGCCTTCGTCGAGCTCGAGGAGGGGATCGACGGCCTGCTCCACATCAACGACATGTCCTGGACGCGCAAGGTGGTGCACCCCAACGAGGTGGTCAAGAAGGGCGACGTGGTGGACGTCATGGTCCTCTCGGTGGACCGGGAGAAGAAGCGGATCGCGCTCGGCCTCAAGCAGATGCTGGACAATCCGTGGAACACCACGATCCCCATGCGCTACGAGGTGGGGCACGCCGTCTCGGGCAAGATCACGAAGCTCGTGAGCTTCGGCGCCTTCGTGGAGCTGGAGAAGGACCTGGAAGGCCTGCTCCATATCTCCAAGATGGAGAAGGACGCCGATCCGGCGGGCCTGACTCCGGGCGACATCGTCGAGGTGAAGGTGGTGAAGCTGGAGGCGGCGGAGGGAAAGATCGGCCTTTCGCTCTCCAAGATCATCGAGAAGGCCAAGCCCAAGGAGGGCGCGGCCGCGGCCCAGGGGCCGCCCCCGGGCGCCCCGCCCGTGGCCAACGCGTAACGGCGACGTTCACGGAAAGCCCCGGCCCCGCGAGGGACCGGGGCTTTCCGCTTTTCAGGCCCCGAACGCGGCCAGCCGCTCCGGCGTGAGGACCACGCGCTCCCGCGACACGCGGTCCCACGACCACTTCTTCACGAGGCAGGCGGGGGTTGCGTCGCCCGCGCCCAGGCCGGATCCCTCCGCCAGGATGCCGATGATCCGCTCCGCCGGGACGCCGCGCTCCCGGAGGGAGGCGATGCGCGCGTCCCCGTGGCGCTTGGCGAGCCGCCGGCCGTCGGGCCCCACCACCAGCGGCACGTGGCCGTACGCGGGCGGCTCGTGCCCCAGCGCGCGGAGGAGGATGACCTGGCGGGCCGTGGAGGCCAGGAGGTCATCGCCGCGCACCACCTCGGTGACGCCCTGGGCGAGATCGTCCACGACGACGGCGAGCTGGTAGGCGGGCTGGTCGGGAGTCTTCGCCGCGACGAAGTCGCCCACCGTGCCCGCCACGTCGATGGATTGCAGGCCGAAGAGGCGGTCGGTGAACTCCACGCGCCCGGGCTCCACGCGGAAGCGCCAGGCGAGGCCGGAAGCGGTCGACCCGCGGCAGGTGCCCGGGTAGCGGAGCTCCTGGTCCTCCTCGTGCGGGGCGCTCTGGAAGGCGGCGATGTCCCCCCGCGTGCAGCGGCAGGAGAAGAGCCGGCCCGCGAGCTTCCCGTGCGCCGCCCGGTAGAGTTCGCGGCGCGCGCTCTGGACCGCGACCTCGCCGTCCCAGTCGAAGCCCAGCCATCGGAGTTCGTCGATCATCGTCTCGACGGCGCCCGGCTTGACGCGCGGCTGGTCGAGGTCCTCCACGCGCAGGAGCACCCGGCCGCCCTGCGCACGGGCGGAGAGCCAGGCCCACAGGAACGTGCGGACGTTCCCGAGGTGGAGCGCCCCGGTGGGGCTCGGCGCCAGCCTCCCGACGACCGTCATGCGGCGGCGATTATAGCGCCGTTTCAAGATCGCGTCAGGTTGGATCGGCTCCCTCCCGGGAGGCATCCACGCTCGCTGGGCGGTCGCGCCCCGCCGTGGTATAGTCGGGCTGGCCGGAATCCATGAACCCTCCTTACTATCCCGTGAGCGACTTCGGCCCCATGATGAAGGGCATGGTCATCGGGGGGCTGGGCATCGTCCACGTCTTCCTCGCGATGTTCGCGATCGGCGGCGGCCTGCTCATGTGCTACTTCCAGTGGCTCGCCCAGACGGGCCGCTCCCCCAACGCCCGCCGCTTTGTGGACGGCTACTTCAAGGCGCTCGTCCTGATCAGCTTCGTGGTGGGCGCGGTCACGGGAGTCGCGATGTGGTTCGTCTCGATCCAGGTCAGCCCCCGGACGATCGGGATGATGGTCGAGGAGTTTCACTGGGTCTGGGGGATTGAGTGGACGTTCTTCTCGCTCGAGATCACCGCAGGGTACTGCTTCTACCGCTGCTCGGCGCGGCTCCCGGACCGGGACCGCCTCCTCCTCCTCGGCATCTACTCGGCGGCCTCCTGGTTCAGCCTCTTCTGGATCAACGGGATCCTCACCTGGCAGCTCACGCCCGGCGACTGGAGCCGGACGCGCGAGGTGTGGTCGGGCTTTTTCAACCCGGGTTTCCTCCCCTCGCTCCTCTTCCGGACGGTGACGGCGATGACGGTCGCATCGCTCGCCGCCTGCGTCGTGATCAACACGATGGCCGACCTGGACCGCGCCGCGCGAAAGGCCCTCATCAACAAAGCCGCCCACTTCCTCTTCCCGATGGCGGCGATGCCCTTCCTGAGCGCCTGGTATTTCGGCACGATGCCCGAGGACAGCCGACGGATGGTCTTCGGGGGCAGCATCGTGATGACCCTCTTCATGGGGCTGGCGACGGGGGCCTCGCTCCTGATCGGGCTGTACGCCGGCTTCGCCCTGCTCCTGAAGCGGCTCTACATCAACGGGGCGACGGCGACGCTTCTCGTCGCCCTCTCGTTCGCGGCCACGGCCGGCGGCGAGTTCGTGCGCGAGGGGGTGCGCAAGCCCTACACCGTGCGCGAGGCGCTCTACTCCACCTCGGTCGCGCCGGAGGAAGTGACGCGGCTCCGGGCGGAAGGCTGCGTGGCGCGCGACCCGTACCCGCTCCGGGACGCGGCGAACTACCCGAACGACCAGGTCCGCCTGGGCGCGAAGGTCTTCCGCTTCCACTGCAACGTCTGCCACACGATGGACGGGGCCAACGCCCTCCGCCACCTGGCGGGCGACTGGACGCCGGTGCAGCGCCGGATGAACATCGCCCAGCTCCAGCGGACGAAGACGTTCATGCCGCCGTTTTCCGGGACCCCCGAGGAACTCGAGGCGCTCGTCCGGTTGATCGAGTGGGCCACGGCGGGGAGGCCCCGGGAGTGGCCGGTGTCGACCGACCGGGAGGACTGGCCCGAGGGCCGTCGGCGGATCCGCGCGTGGCTGGACGAGGCGGGCGTGGCGCCGGGATTCCTGAAGCCCGGGGAGCGGCGCTGATGGACGCTCCATTCCCGTCCGGCCTCCCGTTCCCCACGGCGGCCTACCTCGTCCTCTATCTCGTCACGCTCTGGGTGCATATCGCTTTCATGAATTACGTGCTCGCCGGCTCCGCGACCCTCGCGGCCGGACTCGTCGTGGGCGGGCGCGCGGCGAAGGAGCATCCGATCTGCGCGCTGCTCCGCGACTGGATGCCGTTCATGCTGAGCGCGGCGATCACGGCGGGGATCGCGCCCCTCCTCTTCCTCCAGGTGCTCTACAAGGAGCAGTTCTACACGGCGAACCTCCTCCTCTTCTTCCGATGGATGGCGATCCTGCCCGCGCTGATCCTGGGGTTCTACCTGGGGTACCTCCTCAAGAAGGAGCCGGCGCCCGGGCGGGGCCGCGGGGGCCGGATCGCGCTCGGGATCGCGGTCTTCGCCTGCTTCGCGTTCGTGGGCTGGTCGTGGGTGGAGAACCACCTGCTCAGCGTCCAGCCGGAGGAGTGCTGGAAGGAGCATTACGTCTCCGGCGCGCACCTCTACGCGTCACCCGAGCTGCTCCCGCGCCTCCTGCTCTGGTTCGTGGCGGGGTTTCCGACGATGGCGCTCATGGTCGGATGGCAGCTCTGGGACCGGGGCCGCCGCGGGAAGGGCGACCCGGCGGACGGGGCGCGGGCGGGGTCGGCCATCGGGCTGGCCGGGGTCGTCGTGAGCGCGCTCTGGGCGTGGCGCTACTTCTACCTGCTCAGCGACGCCGCGCAAAAAATAGTCTCGGGACCCGCGGGGAGGCTATACCTCCTCCTGTCGATCGCCGGAGGGGCGATCGAGCTCGTGGCGTTCGCGGCGCTGCTCCGGCGGGGAAGGTGGTCGCCCGGCTGGCTGGCCCTGGGGAGCGCCGGCCTGGTGGCGAACTTCGTCGGAACGGGCGTGATGAACGAGACGATCCGGCTGGTCACGCTCGACGGGACGGTCGGACTCCCGCTCCTCTTCGCGCGCCACGCCGCGTCCTGGAAAGTCGCGGGCTTCCCGGTCTTCCTGTTCTTCCTCGCGCTCAACGTCGGGCTCATGGCCTTCTGCGTCCGGCGCGTGCGGCGCCTGCCGAACTAGCCCACGGCCTCTCAAGGAGCCCACTCTTGGTGTAGAGTAGAGGGTGATGAAGGTGCGAATCGCGGCCGCGGCGATCTTCCTGGCGTTCGCGGCGGGGACGACGACGGCGCAGGATCAGAAGCAGATCGACGCCGCCATCGACAAGGGGATCGCCTGGCTCAAGACCGCCGGCTCCCCCAAGAAGGTGGACGATCCGACGATGGGCTCGGAGGAGCTCATCCTGTGGACCTTCGTCAAGGCGGGTGTGTCCCCTCGCGACGGCCGCTTCCAGGAACTCCTGAAGTATCTCCTGGAGGTCCCGCTCGAGAGGACCTACAAGGTCGCGCTCCAGGCCATGATCCTGGAGGAGCTGGAGCGGGTGAAGCACCAGGGGCGCATCGCCCAGTGCGCCCAGTTCCTCGTGGACAATCAATGCCAGAACGGCCAGTGGTCGTACGGGACGCCCTCGGTGGCCTCAGCCGTCCCTCCGACGCCGACGGGGGGGACGGACGTGGCCAGCGGCGGAGGCGTGAGGAAGTTCGACACGGGCGAGAAGCGGGAGAAGCCCAAGGTGACCCGCAAGCTGAACGTACGCCCGACGCGGCAGGGCCCGGCGGACGGGGACAATTCCAATTCGCAATACGCCGCCCTGGGGCTTCGCGCCTGCCACGACGCGGGCATCGTCATCCCCAAGGGGGTATTTCAGCTCGCGAAGCGGGGCTGGGAGACGGCGCAGCACCCTGAGGCCAAGGACGCCCCCGACAAGAGAGTCGCGTCCGGCGCGACGGGCGGGAGTCCGCGGGGCTGGTGCTACGACAAGACCGGCGACCATCCCGCGTACGGCTCCATGACGGCGGGGGCCGTCGGGAGTCTCGCGATCCACGACCACCTCCTGGGCTTGGACTGGAAGAAGGATCCTGCGCTGAAGGACGGGCTGGCCTGGATGGGCGCCCACTTCTCCGTGACCGAGAACGTGGGACCCTGCCAGCACGGGTCCAGCCCGAAGGTCTTTTATTACTATTACCTGTATGCGCTGGAGCGCACCGGCATGCTCCTGGACATGCCGCAGATCGGGAACCGCGACTGGTACGCAGAGGGCGCGAAGGTCCTGCTCGCCGAGCAGCGGGCCGACGGAGTCTGGAATGTGGGGGACAAGTACATGCACCACCTTCCCGCCTGGGACACCTGCTACGCGATCCTGTTCCTCAGGCGGGCCACCCGGCCCCTCGTCGCGAGCGAGGACGCGGCGAAGAAGCCCTGATCGCGGGCGGCCTGGATCAGCCGGGCTTCGACGAGGTAAAGGGTGTTCAGCGGGATAATGTTTTTCACGGGTACCTGTACGCTCACGCCGCCGCGGGACCGCGGGAGCGCCGGCCCGCGACGAAGACTACGGCGAGAATCGCGATCCCCGCGACCGCGGCCAGGGCGATGACGATGGCGTTCCCCGCCGGCGGAGGGATGGTCGCGAAGAAGAGGTCCTTCGACCACGTGGCGATCGTGTTCCCCTCGTTCACCCCGTAGCCGCGCAGCAGGTTCAGGTGCCAGCGGCCCCCCAACGACTTGAATCCGCTCTTTCCGTAGGCCTTCGACAACGCGTCGGGGAACAGGTCGGGCGTCACGGGCACGTTCCGCTCGAAGCCCTCGTCCTTCCAGTTGATCCGGCGCAGGCTGTCGCCCGCCGTGCTGAAGTCGAAGTGGTCGCGCGTGAGGGTGTAGAGGGTCACGTCAAAGACCCCCTGGCGGGAGGAGAAGCGCAGCGGGTAGTAGGGCTCCGGGGTGCGGAAGGAGAGATGGAGCGGGACGAGCCCGGCGGCCCGGGCCACGGATTTCTCGCCCTCGGCCGGCTTGACCTTCACGCAGAGGAACGTGAACTTGTTGTCCACGAAGTAGGCCATGTGCCCGGGGTCCTCGGTGGGGAAGCCGTTGGCGGAGAGCCACGCGTTCAGAGAGTCGAGGGCTTCTCGTCCCAGGGCGCGCACGGGCTGGATGTCGTAGGGCCCCACCTTCACGGCGCGGCCGAACTCCAGCCCGGCAGCGGCCGCTCGGGGAGCTTCCAACTTCACCCCGAACTCCCAGCTCTGCTTGGGGGGATTCACCAGGCGCAGCGCCCAGCCGTGGACCTGTTCGAAGAGCGCCGGGTCGGCCACCTCGTAGGCGTCCGGTTCGTTGGGGACGGTGATGATCCACGCGAAACGGTCGGGCATCGTATCGCCCTTGATCTGGTAGTGGATCTTGAGGATCAGGTCCTCCCGGCCTTCGTGGTAGAGCAGGACGGCCTCCTGCCCGGACTGGCTGATGGACCCCTTGTACGAGGCCGGGACCATGCAGCAGGGCTCGGCGGGCGGGGCGCAGAGGGCGACCGCGACGAGGGCCAGCGCGGCGAGGGCGGCGGTCCGGTTCATGCGGATCTCCCTTTTTGAAGAGCTTACTCCAATGAGTCGGTCCGCGGGCCGGGAATCTTAGGAAAAATGATATACTGCGAGTTCGTTCCGCTACTGGGAAGGACGCTCCCGTGCCAGACGATGAATCAGAGCTCCCCGGCAGCCTTGCGGATATCCTCGAGCGGGAGGGGCTCGACCGGGAGGCGTTGCGCCGCTGCCTGGCTTTGGTCCACCCCGTGGACCTCGCCGAGCTCCTGGACGACGTGGACCTCGAGGACCGGATCCGGATCTTCGACGTCCTGGAGGCGGCATTCGCGGCGCAGGTCCTCGCCGCCATGCCCCACGAGTACAAGATCGAGCTCGTGGACAAGATCGGCGAGGAGAAGCTCGGTCCCGTGATCGACCGGATGCCCGACTACGCGGTGGCCGACATCATCGACCGCCTCCCCGCACACCGGGAGGCGAAGCTGCTGGCCAAACTGGACGAGGAGCACGCGGACGATATCCACCGGCTTCGCCAGTACGACGAACACACGGCCGGCGGCCGGATGACCCGGAACTTCGTCGCGGTGCCCGGCACCTTCACGGCCGGCGAGGTGATCAAGGCGATCCAGGGGTCCGTGGACAGCCACACGGTGGATTTCATCTACGTCGTGGATGACGAGGGGCGCCTCCGGGGTGTGGCCTCGCTCCCCAAGCTGATGGTCCACGCCCCCGAGGACCTGATCAAGGATTTCATGCGGTCCGACGTCACCTTCGTGGGCCCGACCATGGATCAGGAGGAGGTGGCCCAGATCGCCCAGAAATACCACCTGCGGCACGTCCCGGTCGTGGACAACGACATGAAGCTCCTCGGGGTGGTCACGCTCCAGGACATCATGGACGTCATCCAGCACGAGGCGAGCGAGGACATGATGAAGATGGCGGGCTCCGCCATGGTCGACTCGCTCCAGACCCCCACGTTCAAGCGCTTCAAGTTGCGGCTCCCCTGGCTCTTCCTGACGCTGGGCGGGGAGCTCTTCATCGCCCTTGTCATCACGAAGGTGTTCCGGAAAACCCTGGAGAGCGCGGCTGTCCTTGCGGCGTTCATGCCGGCCATCATGGCGACCGGGGGAAACGTGGGCCTCCAGTCCACCACCCTCATCATCCGGGGGTTGGGGATGGGGACGATCCGGACGGGGATGGTCCTCCGGGTGATGATGTCGGAACTCCGGCTGGGGATCATGCTGGGAGTCACCTGCGGGGCCGCCGCCGCGGCCGCGGCGATGATCCTCGAGCGCAGCCACGGGCAGGTCTTCAAGCTCGGGATCGCGATCTTCACGGCCATGATCTCCGCCACCTGCGCGACGTCGATCGTGGGGGCGCTGGAACCCCTCCTCCTCCACCGCCTCAAGCTCGATCCGGCCACGGCGTGCGGGCCCTTCGTCACGATGTTCAACGACCTCTTCGGCACCACGATCTACTTCCTGATCGCGATGCTCCTGGGCTTCTCGAGCGCCGGCGGTGGCGCGCCGGGGTGAGCCGTTCTGGGGGGGGCCCATCCTCCTTCGCGCCCGCCCCTGCGGGCCGGCGCTACCGAGGGTGGGGCGCCCGCTTCCGGGCGGCCCAAAAAAAAACAACCCCCGGGCCGGTGGGCCCGGGGGTTGGGAAGCGCATCCGGACTACGACTTCTTCTTCGCGACCTCTTCCACGCTGGTGAGCTCGAGGCTCTGCTTGCCCTTGTCGTCCTCCGCGAGGAACCCGACCAGGATCAGCACCTTGCCCTTGAGCTCGGCGACCTTGGGCAGAAGGTCATCGCCCTCCTTGGCCTTGGCCAGGGCGAGGGTCCCCACGGACCACACCTTGTTCTTCTCCGCGGCCTTGCCCGTGACCTTCATCTTGATCTTCTCGAGCTTGTACTTGCCGACGTTGGTCTTGATGTCGGCCATCTTCACCGCGGGCGCGGCATCGAACGTCACGAGGTAGGTCCCGACGCCCGACGCGAAATCGTCCTGCTTCACTTCTTTAGCGCCTGACAGGCGCTTCAGGCCGTCCATGACGGCCTTCCCTCAGTTGATCTTTCAGTTGAGCCCGCTTACCGAGACTTTGAGCTCGAACCCGGGTTCCTCGAAGGTCATGCCCGTCACAAGGAGCAGACCCGCGAGCGCGATTGCGGTCTTCATCCCGTTCCTCCTAGAAAACGAAAACGAGGCCCCCGACCTCCGGGAACCCATCGACTCAACGGTACGAACCGGCGAAACCATCCGTACATCCGCACCTACTTCTTCGGGGTGGTCAGGGCGAAATCGGCGCTGGCCGTCCCCTTGTCCTTCACCTCGACCTCCAGTTCCACCGGGGCGTACTTCTCATGCCATACTTCCAGCGTGTAGGTGCCCCCGGGAAGGCCCTTGATCTGGAACTTCCCGTCGGGTCCGCTCACCGCGAAGTAGGGGTGGTTCACCACGCCCACGAACGCGCTCATCCAGGGATGCACGTCGCAGCGGATGGGGACCATGATCTCGGGCTTGTCGAAGACCTTGGTGCGCTCCTCCTTGATCTTGTCCTGGGAGAAGCCCCACTCCTTGTTGGAGCCGGGCGCGGGCACCGCGTGGATGATGTGCATCATGGCGTCGAAGTTCCGGATCATGAGCTCCTGCCCCATCTGGATCCCCAGCACGTGGGGTTCGAAACGGCACATGCGCTGCTCGAGGGTGGCCTGCTTCTTGGGGACCTCGAACGTCTTCTCCTCGAGGCCCTTCTTCACGTAGACGAAGGCGTGCTGGACGTTTCCCGCAGGGTCCGTCACCAGCTCGTCGCTCAAGTACTCGGCCCCCTTGTGCAGCGCCGCGCACTTGGGGTCCCCCTCGATGCGGACCTTCCGCCTCTTGGGGATGTCACCTTTGATCTTTACCGACCCCTTGATGATGGCGGTCCCCTGCTGGGGGGACATCGGTTCCGAAGGAGGGGGGACCGGGGCGGACGGGGCCGCCACGAGGACCGCGATCAGGAATACGACCAGGCGCTGCATGTCGGATAATATACGCGCGGGGCATCCCGGCGGGTCGTCTCGGGACTCCATTTTGAATCTCCCCTCCCGGCGTCCGCAGCGCGCGGTGCGGCTGCTCATCCAACGGACGGGGGTATCGGCCCCATCCGTGTTAACGAATCTGCGGCGCTGAAACGTTAACAGGCGCCCCTTTTACCCCGGAGGCCCGGATGGTAGAATGCGCCCCTTCAAAACCCCGGGTTTGGACAAGACTATGTGCGGCATCGTCGGATACGTCGGCCACCGGCCCGCCTTGGGCATCCTCCTGGGGGGGCTCAGGCGGCTGGAGTACCGCGGCTATGATTCTTCGGGCGTCGTCCTCCTGAACGGGAAGGGGCTCGAGGTCGAGAAGGCCCCCGGCAAGCTCTCCGCCCTCGAGGAACGGCTCAAGTCGCACCCGCTCTCGGGCCGGATCGGCCTGGGCCACACCCGCTGGGCCACGCACGGAGGCGTCACGGAGCGCAACGCCCACCCCCACCTCTCCTGTGACCGGAAGATCGCCGTGGTCCACAACGGCATCATCGAGAATTACGCCGAGCTCCGCCAGGGCCTCCGCCGGCACACGTTCAGCTCCGGCACCGACACCGAGGTTCTCGCCCACCTCATCGAGGCCTGCTACCGCAAGCTGGGCGGCCACCCGCTCCGCGCCGTCACGATGGCCCTCGAGCGCGTGCGCGGCAGCTTCGCGCTCGGCGTCGTCAACGCCGACTACCCGGACCTCCTCGTCGCCGCCCGCGTCAACTGCCCCCTCGTCATCGGCCTTGGCGAAGGCGAGAACTTCCTCGCCAGCGACATCGCCGCGCTCCTCCCGCACACGCGCCGCGTCGTCCCCCTCGAGGAGGGCGAGACGGCCAAGATCGACCCCTCCGGCGTCTCCATCTTCGGCCCCGGCTTCGCGCGGGTGAAGCGCCGCCCCCTGGAGATCGCCTGGAAGGCCGACAAGGCCCTCAAGGGCGGCTACCGGCACTTCATGCTCAAGGAAATCCACGAGCAGGCGCAGACTGTGGCCGCCGAGGTCCAGGGCCGGGACGGGGGGCTCGACGACGTCCGCCTTCCGGGGAACCTGCAGCGTGTCGTCGTGGCGGCCTGCGGCACGGCCTGGCACGCCGGGCTCGTGGCCAAGACGGCCATCGAGGAGCTCGCAAAGCTCCCCGTGGAGGCCGGCCTCGCCAGCGAACTCCGCTACGGCGACACGCCCTTCGACCGCCGGACCCTCACGGTCGCCCTCTCGCAGTCGGGCGAGACGGCCGACACCCTCGCCGCCCTGCGCCTGGCCCGGGAGGCGGGCTCGCCCACGCTGGCGATCACCAACGTCCGCGGGAGCACGTTGGCGCGCGAGGCGGACCAGGTCCTCTTCATGCGCGCGGGCCTCGAGGTGGGCGTGGCCGCCACCAAGACCTACACTTCCCAGGTGATGAACGCCCTCTTCCTGGCGCTCCACCTCGGGCGCGCACGCGGGACGCTGCCCCGGGCGCGCTTCCTCGAGCTTCTCAAGGGCTTTCGCCGCCTCCCCGGGCAGGTGGAGCGCGTCCTGGAACGCACCACGGAAATCGAGAAGGTCGCGAGGAAACACGCCCGCGGATACGACTTCATGTATATCGGTCGCCGCTATAATCTGGCCACCGCGTACGAGGGTGCCCTGAAGATGAAGGAGATCTCGTACCTCCACGCGGAGGGCTACGGGGCTGGCGAGATGAAGCACGGACCGCTGGCGCTCGTGGACGGGCGCCTGGCCTGCATCGCGGTCGCGCCCCGGGGCCGGGTCACGGAGAAGATGGTCTCGAATATCCAGGAGATCCGGGCGCGCGGCGGCCGCGTCATCGCCGTGGCCACGGCCGGAGACCGCCTCGTGGCCTCCGTGGCGGACCGCGTGCTCGAGATCCCCGCCTGCGAGGAGATGTTTTCCCCCGTCCTCGCGGTGGTCCCCCTCCAGCTTCTTGCGTATCACGCGGCCGTGTCCCTGGGCCGCGATGTGGATCGTCCCCGGAATCTGGCGAAATCGGTCACGGTAGAATAGTGGTGAGCCCACATTGAGCCCGTGGATTGCCCCTCAGACGGGCAACCCAAGGACTCGATGCAGTCGAACCCGTAGGAGCCATTCATGAGAGCCGTCCTCTGCGTCCTGGCGACCTCGGCATTGCTTCAGGTCGCGCCTCCCTCGGCGGATGAGCGCGAGCGCCGCGCGCGCCGCATCGAGCGCGCCGTCGGCTGGCTGGCCGACACGGACCCGGAGCTCCGCGACGCCGGCCGCAAGCAGGTCCTCGAGTTCGGCCGCGAGGCCATAGGGGAGATCGAGAAGAAGCTGGAGGAGAGAGGGGCGCTCATCCTGGCCAACACCCTCCGGGAGATCGACAAGCCCGGCGAGACCTTCGTGGCGGCACGGGATCTCATGGAGGAGACGCTCCCCAAGCTCGATCCCGTCGCGGCCGACAAGTACGTCCTGGCCAAGTACGCCGAGGCGATGGTCCACGCCAAGAAGGGGAACTACCAGCGCGGCTTCGACCTCTCCAACGCCCTCTGGCACCTCGAGCCGAAGGGGACCACGGCGGACAAGGTGAAGGCGCTCCGGACCTACTGCGACCGGATGATCACGCAGACCACGCTCGTGGAGGCGAAGGTCATTCAGGACCGGCCCTTCTGCGCGGTGGGCGACAAGCTGGAGCTCACGCTCCGGATGAAGAACGTCTACAAGAGCGCCATGAGCATCAAGTACGCGGACGGGGACCCGCTCCCGCCCAACCAGGGGATGGCGGTGCTCGAGATCGAGGCCAGGGTCTACGACTGGCACAACACGACGACCTCCTTCTCCCGCCACGAGGAGCTGCACTTCGAGACGGAGATCCCCATCGCCTCCGGCGCGCAGTGGGAGAAGAAGTTCGAGCTGGACACGTCGGCGCAGGTGCCCGACAAGGAGCAGATCTGGGTCTTCACCGTGAACGCCTGGACCCACCCCCTCACGATGGAGACGGACGGCCGGCCCGTGACCCGGAAGGTGACGTTCGAACCCGCGGTGATCAAGGCCGTGCCCCCGAAGTACGCCGGGTTCCTCGCGGACCCGCTCGCGTCGCTCGATGCGTGCATGGAGAAGGGGACGGTCCACGAGGTTTTCCTCTGCTCCCAGCTCCTCGAGGGAGACAAGAAGGAGCAGGGGCTCGAACGCCTCATCCAATGGTTGCAGAAGGCCGATAACCCGAAAGGAAGGGAAGCCGCGAGCTGGATCCTGCTGCGCATGACGGGGGAGCGCCTGGGGCCCGACCCCCGGAAGTGGGCGGACTGGTGGCAGAAGCGGGGGAAGAAGCCGAAATGAAACCGCCGCGCGAGCAGGTGAAGGAACTCCTCCGGGGGGCCGTGACCGTCCACACGGAAGAGGAGCTCCTGAAGAAGCTGGAGAAGGGCGCTCCGCTCCGCGTGAAGCTGGGGGTCGATCCGAGTTCGCCGGACATCCACCTGGGTCACACGGTGGTCCTCCGCAAGCTCCGCCAGTTCCAGGACCACGGGCACGTGGCGGTCCTCATCATCGGCGACTTCACGGCGCTGGTCGGCGATCCCACGGGACGCAAGAAGACCCGCCCGCAGCTCAGCCCCTCCGAGGTCGAGGCCAACGCGAAGACCTACATCGAGCAGGTGGGGAAGGTGCTCTCCCCGCAGAGCCTGGAGGTCGTGCGGAACAGCGCGTGGCTCAAGCCGCTGCCCTTCTACGAGCTCGTCAAGCTCGCGGCGAAGATGACCGTGGCGCGCTTCATGGAGCGCGACGACTTCTCCAAGCGGTTCAAGGAGGGCATCCCCATCTTCCTCCACGAGTTCCTCTACCTCGTGATGCAGGCGTACGACTCCGTGGTCGTGAGGGCGGACGTGGAGCTCGGGGGCACCGACCAGCTCTTCAACCTCATGGTGGGCCGCGACCTCATGCGCGACATGGAGCAGGAGCCGCAGATCGCCCTCTGCACGCCGATCCTCACGGGGCTCGACGGCAAGGACAAGATGTCCAAGTCGCTCGGCAACCACATCGGCGTCACCATGGACCCCTTCGAGATGTACTCGCGCGTGATGTCGATGCCGGACGCCCTCATGAAGGAGTGGTACACGCTTCTCACGGAGCTCCCGCTCGACGA
>JAHFOZ010000489.1 GCA_023261405.1 Planctomycetota bacterium | reverse complement strand
CCGGCTGCGGGCCCGCCGCGGCCGCCAGCGCGCGGTCCGCGAGCCCGGCCGGGGCCCGCTCGGACCCCAGATCGCCCCGGAGGACCCCCAGCAGCGCCTTCTCCCCCTCGTAAATCCCCGAGCAGGATCCGCAGAGGTTGAGGTGCTCGAGGACCTTCATGTTCTCGGGGACCGTGAGTTCCCCGTCCATGAAGAGGTCCAGGTGGCGGCGCGCTTCGTGGCACTTCATGCGGTGGACCTCCCCCTGAGGAAACCCTCCCGGCGTGCGAAGTCCGCCAGCTCGTCCCGCAGCAGGGCGCGGGCCCGGAAGAGGCGGCTCATGACGGTGCCGATGGGGATCCCCAGGGCCTCGGCGATCTCCTGGTAGCTCAAGTCCTCGAACGTGGCCAGCACGAACACGAGGCGGAACTCGTCGGGGACCTTGTCGAGCGCCCGGCGGGCCTCGTCGCCCAGCCGGGCCTTGAGCGCCTCCACGTCCTCCACCGAGAGGTACGAGTCCCCCTCCCGGGCCGCGGGCTCGACCTGCGCGAAGTCGACGGCGCGCGGGCCCCGCGCCGCGCGGCGGTACTCGTTGATGCAGGCGTTCGTCAGGATCGTGAAAACCCAGGCCTTGAAGTTGGACCCCCGCTGGAACCCGCCGAAGCTCCGCCACGCGCGCACGAGCGCCTCCTGCACCAGGTCCTCGGCCGAGGCGGCCTTCCCGGTCATGCGGAGCGCGGTCCGGTAGAGGGCATCCACGTGCGGCCGCACCAGGGCCTCGAACTCGGCCTTCGAGTCCATCCGCAGATCCTAACAATCGCGGGCCCGGGTCTATTCCCGCCCGGACTCAGGCCGGACCGCTCTCCAGGGCGCGCAGGAGGACGTGGAGGGCGTCGGAGGTCTGGCGGAGGCGCGCCCCCATCTTCCGCAGCAACGCCGCGTGGACGGCGGCCGAGGCGGCCGGGCGCACGGCCAGGAAACCCCGGAAGGCGGCCACGTCCCACGACGCCAGCCTCGTCTCGGGCACCACCGCCGCCTGTGCCGTGGCGGACCGCGGTCCCTGGTCGAAGGCCGCGATCTCCCCCAGAACCTCGCCGCGCTCCAGGAGCGCCAGCCGGTGCGGCCTCCCCTCCCGCGCGCCGGCCTTGGAGACTTCCACGACGCCCGAGATCACCACGTAGAGGCGGTCCCCGGCTTCCCGCTCCCGGAAGACCACCTGCCCCTTGGAGAAGGTCTCCACGCGGCCCAGACCGGCGAGGGCCACGACGTCCGCTTCCGCGATCCCCGCGAAAAGATCGATCGAGCGCAGGAATTCCTTCGTGATCACGGGTCGATAACGTACCCCTGCGGCGCCCCCCCGTCAAGATCGTGAAATGTGCCTTGACCGTCCCGAAGAAGCGGGCCTATAATCGACCCTTCGTATGGCGCTTCATCGAGGAAACCGGCCGCCCCTGAAGCGGCCCTTCGGGAAGCCCCCCGAGGGCGGCGGCCCCAAGTCGTTCAACACGCCCCCCCCGATGCCCGCGCTCCCGGGCTCCGCCTCCTCGGTGAGCCTCCTGCGCATCAAGGCGCAGAAGCGCCTCGCCCTCCGGCAGCGCATGGGCCTCCTCAAGCACAAGGAGGGGGGCGACGAGAACCTCGACGAGGTCGAGCGCAAGAT
This sequence comes from Planctomycetota bacterium, assembly GCA_023261405.1. Taxonomy (GTDB): domain Bacteria; phylum Planctomycetota; class MHYJ01; order MHYJ01; family JACPRB01; genus JACQFK01. Next base: position 2,274 of record JAHFOZ010000489.1, on the reverse strand, counting down.
GCTCGATCACGAGCTCGCCATCGCCGAGGAACTCCAGGCGAACCTCCTGCCCCGCAAGGTCCCCCAGATTCCTGGCTACGACGTCTCCGCCTACTACAGACCCTCGCGCGAGGTCGGCGGCGACTACTACGATTTCATCGAGATCGATGCGGACCACCTCGGGCTCCTCGTGGCCGACGTCTCCGGCAAGGGCATCCCGGGCTCGATCGTCATGACCGAGACCCGCGCCCTGGTCAAGAGCGAGGCCGTGCGCACCCTCTCCCCCGCCGAGACCCTCAACCGGGTCAACCGCGTCCTCTACAACGACATCAAGCGCGGCATGTTCGTCACCGTGTTCTACATGATCCTCTCGATCCAGAAGGGAATCCTCTCGGTCGTCTCCGCGGGGCACAACCCCATGGTCCTCTGGCGCAAGGCCTCGAACACCTGCCACCTCGTGAACCCGAACGGCCTGGCGCTGGGCATCGACAAGGGGCCCCTCTTCGAGAAGACCATCAAGGAGCAGAAGGTCCAGCTCTTCAAGGGCGACCGCTTCGTCCTCTACACCGACGGCGTGATCGAGTCCATGAACAAGAACCAGGAGCTCTTCGGACAGAACCGCTTCTACCTCCGCGTGAAGCAGCTTGCCGACAAGAGCTCCAGCGAGTTCCTCTCCCTCATCGTCAACGAGGTCGAGGCCCACCAGGGCGACGCCCCCCAGCACGACGACATCACCATCGTCACCGGCCGCACGGTGGCCGAGGAAGAGCCCGTCAAAGATCCCGTCCTCGAGGGATGAGCGCGGCGCCCGCCGGGAAGTCCTCCAGCTCCATTGCGAGTCTCGTCTTCATGACCGCCTCCGTCGTGGGGCTCGTGGCGTTCCTCGCCTACTCGATCGTGGCGCTGCAGCACTACAAGAAACTCTTCAAGGAGCTGGGCATGGTGGCCCTGCCCCTCCCCACCGAGTTCTTCATCGAGTGCCCCGTCTCGATCTACGTGGCGGTCTGCGCCCCCCTCGCCGTGGCCAGCCTGCTCAAGGAGTTCGTCGTCGAAGACAAGGCCCTCACGCTCAAGCTCAACATCGCGACGGCCGCGGGCGTCCTCCTCCTCTGGGGCGCCTGGGCGTTCGCCTTCTGGTTGCCGTTCCAGAAGGTCCAGCAGGACTTTTAGGATAGCCCGTGAAGAAGAACGGAAAACTCTGGGTCCTCGGGATGCTCGGCCTGGGCGCCGCCGCGGCGGGCACGGCGCTCCTCTACTGGAAGGATCCCCGCCGCTCGTCGGGCCAGACGTTCACCCTCTTCCACAGCCTCCTCATCCGGAAGCAGGACGCCACCGCCCGCCAGCTTCTGGCCGACGCGGTGACCCTCGACGGCCGCACGCTCAGCGGCGACGAGTTCATGCGCGCCTACCCGCTGCCCCGCAAGGCCTCCGAGATCGATTCCCAGCCCTGCCCTGGCGCGGCGGGACACTGGTGGATCCGCATGGAATCGCGAGCCTACTGCTTCGCGCCGCACGGCTCCGCGTGGCGGCTCCACTGGGTGGGCGATCAGCCCTGCGGGTGCCGGTGAGCGCGCCCGGCCTCGGCGCTACTTCGGGATTTCGATCGACGGCTTCGCGTCCCGGCCGAACGATGTGAGCTCCGCCGCACCCGAGGGGGCCCTCCGCCGCACCAGCCCCCCCGCCGCCGACCCCGAGTAGACCTTAGGCACGTCCGGATGCCAGAGCTCCTCCACCGCGATCCGCCGGCCTTCGAGGTCTTCGAAGCGCGTCGTCACGGCCTTGCAGACGCCGGCCACCGCGACGCGCTCCTCGCGTTCCTCGCGCGAAACCTGCTTCAGGCTTCCGTTCGGCCGGTCAGGGGCCTGGACGACCGGCTGGGGGACCGTCGCCGAGCGCGTCCCGTCCTTCCCGATCTCGGCATAGAACGCCTTCTCGACCCCGCCGTCCGGCGCCACGAGCCGCGCGCTCACGAGCCGCGGATCGCCCTCCTCGATCACCTCGATCCACAGGCCCTTTCCCTCCCGGCCCACGACCTGCACCGTGAGGGTCCGGTCCTTCTCGCGATACGTCGCCCGCTCCCCGACCTGGAGCTGCTCCCCTCCGAAAGGAGAGTGGTCTTCCACGGAGGGGACCACGAGGCGCGGCGCCTCGGGCTCCACGCGCTCGACGATGCTGGCCTTGCCCGTGCAGGAGGCCAGGAGGAGCCCCGCCGCCAGCGCCGCCGAACGCCGCATGGCTTCGATCGTAAGGCGGATGCTTGCGCGTCGCAACCGTTTCTGCTACACCCCTTCCATG
>JAHFOZ010000060.1 GCA_023261405.1 Planctomycetota bacterium | reverse complement strand
GATAGGTCAGGCCCTTCTCGGTGAGGAGCGCGTGGATCAGCTTACCGGGGACCCGCTCGAAGCCCTTCTCCAGCGGGATCTCAGCCGGGATGCGCTTGATCTCCGAAGCCACGGCGAAGACCCCGCAGCGGGCCTCCCGAGCCTTCCGCACGAAATCCGCCGTGCCCCGCGCGTTCACGAAGTCGCCGTTGGTGTAGATCGCATCCGCCCCCACGAGCGCCACGTCGGCCGGGAACGTCTTCACCCGCGTCGCCTTCACCGCGCGAAGGACGGCTTCGACCGTCCCGCTCGCGCCGAAGACGACGTACCGGCCACCGGGCGGGAGGAGGTCGACCGCATGCTTGAGGATGCGGGGCAGGCCCGCGCGCAGCTGGCGCCGGGCCGCCGGCACGCCGACCTTGAGCGCCCGGCGCACGGCCTCGCCGATCAGCGGCATCCCGGGTCGCAGGCGCAGGAGCTTCTCCGCCACCCCCCTCTCCAGGGCCAGGGCGTCCAGCGCCCGCTCCGCGAGCTCGGTGGCCCCGCGAAGGCGGTCGCTCGCGATCTCCCGGACGATCCCGGCGGCGTTCAAGCGCGCCAACCATAGCACCGGGCGCGCACCTTTGCAAGCCCGCGCCGGATGGTAAGATGGGGGCGTGAACGTCGTCGAGGCCTCCGGCGTCCTTAAGGACTACCCCCGCGTGAGGGCCCTCGACGGCCTCAACCTCAAGATCCCCGAAGGCGCCGTGGGTCTCCTCGGACCCAACGGCGCGGGCAAGTCCACCCTCATCAAGATCCTCCTCGGATTCACGCGGCCGACCGCGGGGACCGTTCGCATCCTCGGCCTCGACCCCGACCGCGCGCCGCTCGAAATCCGCCGGAAGATCGGCTACATGCCCGAGGTTGAGAGCTTCATCCCCGGGATGTCGGCCGTGGACTACGTCTACCTCGCCGCGCGCCTCTCGGGCCTCCCCCACACCGACGCCATGCAGCGCACCCACCGCGTGCTCAACTATGTCGGCCTCGAGGAGGAGCGCTACCGCCGCGTGGAGACCTACTCCACAGGGATGCGGCAGAAGGTCAAGTTCGCCCAGTCGATCGTGCACCATCCCACCCTCCTGCTCCTCGACGAGCCCACCACCGGCCTGGACCCGCGTGCCCGCGAGGAGATGCTCAAGCTCATCCGCGACATCGCCCACGGCAAGGGCATCCACGTGATCCTCTCGACGCACATCCTCCCCGATGTCGAAGCCGTCTGCGACCACGTGGTCATCCTGCACCGGGGCCGCCTCGTCCGGCAGGACGCCCTGGAGCGGCTCACCTCGACGGAGGACGCCGCCTACGAGGTGCGGGTGAAGGGCGACCGGGCCCGCTTCCTCGAACGCCTCGACCACGCGGGCCTGAAGTCCCGGGAGACCGAGGACGAGGCGCTGCACGTGGCCTGCGCAGACGGGACCGGGCCCATCCTCCGCGCCGCGGTGGAGGCGGAGGTCCAGGTGCGGACCCTCGTGCGGGCGCGCAGCCGTCTCGAGGACCTCTTCACGAAACTCCTGGGCGAGGAGCTCTAGATGGCCGTCTATGACCAGTCCTACGCCGGCTGGGAGGGGACCCGCACCGGCCGGCTCCGCAGCGTGGCGGCCCTGGTCCGACCGGGACTCTCCGCGCCGTTCAAGAACGTGTGGATCCTCATCGTCATCATCTTCGCGTTCGTGATCGTCGCGGCGTGGATGCTCTTCCTCCTGGCCGTCGCGACGCAGGCGGCGCGCAACCCGCGCGTCGAATCGCTCTCGAAGCTGTTCTTCGCGGTGGGCAACAACATCTACCGCCTCGAGTTCTTCAACAACTTCGCGTTCTCCATGGTGCTCCTGGTCCTCTCCATCGCCGTGGGCGCCCCGCTCGTCTCGCGCGACCTGCGCCACAACGCGCTCCTGATGGTCTTCGCGCGCCCGATCTCGCGATGGGATTATGTCCTGGCGAAGTTCTCCACCCTGGTCCTCTTCCTGCTTTTCGTGACGCTCGGGCCGGCGCTCCTCCTTTTCTGCGGGCAGCTGGGCATGGGCCTGGAGAAGCTCAGCGCGGGCCAGAAGCTGGCCGACCTGCTCGCGATCACGCTCCACTCGCTCATCCTCACCGTCCCGCTGAGCGCCGCGGTCCTTGCCTGCTCGTCCATGACGAAGCGGGCCTACGTGGCGGGCATCCTCTGGGCCACGATCTTCTTCGCCTCCACGGGGTTCAGCGAGATCCTGTCCGAGGTCCTGAAGGAGGACTGGTGCGGGCTGCTCTCGTGGTCGAGGCTCACCGCACACCTCGGGGACTTCTGCTACCAGGAGCGGGGCGCCGCGTCGGGCCCCCGGAACACGCACGCCCTGGCCTGCGGATGGCTCCCCCCGCTGGCGATCCTCTCGGGCATCACCGCAGCCTCGCTCGCCTTCGTCCGGTACCGGCTCCGCTCGACGGAGGCCGGGGAATGATCCTCCGCGCCGAGCGCCTCAACAAGTGGTATGGCCGCGTGATCGCGCTCAACGACGTCTCGCTCGGGATCGAAGCGGGCATCACCGGGATCCTCGGCCCGAACGGGGCGGGCAAGACCTCGCTCATGCGGATCGCCATCGGCCTCATGCGCTCCTCCAGCGGCCGCATCGAGGTCCTGGGCCAGGACCCCTGGAACAACCCGGCCCTGGCCGTGCGGCTGGGGTACTGCCCCGAGCACGACGGCTTCTACGAGTGGATGACGGGCCGGGACTTCGTCACCTCGCTCGCGCGGATCCGCGGGGTGCGCGACCCGCGCGCGGCGGCGGAGGCGGCGCTGGAGCGGGTGAGGCTCCGGGAGGTGGCCGACCGGCGCGTCCTGACCTACAGCCGCGGCATGCGGCAGCGGCTCAAGATCGCGCAGGCGCTGGCCCACGGCCCCGAGCTCCTGGTCCTCGACGAGCCGCTCACCGGCTGCGACCCTCTCGTGCGCGCGGAGCTCATCGCCCTCATCAAGGCCTTCCCCGCCGAGGGGAAGAGCGTCCTCGTCTCGAGCCATGTCCTCCATGAGATCGAGCAGCTCACGCCGCGGATCGTCCTCATCCACAAGGGACGGCTCGTGGCGGAAGGCGACGTGCACGAGATCCGCGACCTGATCGATGACCATCCCCACACGGTGCGGGTGGCCACCGACCGCCCCCGGGAACTCGCCGCGGCGCTGGCACGCGAGGAGGGCGTGGTGGAGATCCGCTTCGAGAACGGGAGCGTGTGGGTGCGCACGGATGCCCCGGACCGCTTCTACCGGCGGCTCCCCCTGCTCGCGCTCGCGGAGCGCTGCGTCCTGCGCGAGATCTCCTCGGAGGACGACAACCTGGAGGCAGTCTTCCGGTACCTGACGGAGCGATGATGCGCGCGGCGACCGGCTTCGCGGTCCTGACGGCGCGCAACCTCTTCTCGGGGAAGCGGGCGTGGGCGGCCCTCCTCCTGGCGGCCCTTCCGCCGGTCGTGGCCGCGACGGTGGCCGGCCTGGGGGGAGAGAAAGCGGACGGGACGCTCCTCTTCCAGGGGATCGCGTTCTTCTACTCCCTCAGGATCATGCTCTACCTGATGGCCCTCATCTTCGGGATCGCCCTGACGTCGGGCGAGATCGAGGATGGGACGGTGGGGTACATCTACCTCGGATCGCTCCCCAAGTGGGCGATCGCCCTCATCCAGTCGCTGGTGGCGGCGGCGGCCCTCACCGCGCTGGCGGGCCTGAGCCTCCTCCTCACAGCCGCCGCGGCCGGGATGGCGGCCCTGCATCCGCTGGAGGCGGCGGGCGCGACGGCGGCGAAGGCGACGCTGGTGGCCGGGGTGGGGATCCTGGTCTCCCTGACGTTTTACACGGCCTGCGGGCTCGCGTTCAAGCGGCCGCTCATCGTGGGGATCGTGGCCACCTTCTTCTGGGAGATCGTGCTGACCGCGCTTCCCATCCGGATGGCCGCCTACACGGTCACGAACAACCTGCGGGCGCTCATGCTGCCGCTTCTCTTCGACGGGGACCGCGGCCGCTGGTACCGCTACGTGCGCAACTACGACTTCCCCGCGTACGGGGAGGCGGCGCTCTTCCTCTCGGTGCTGACGGGCCTCTTCCTCGTGGCGGCCATGGTGGCGGCGATGAACCGCTCCGTGGAGGGCAAGGAGGCGAACTGAGCCCGTAGCCGGCAGCTGGTATCTGGTAGGACCGGCGGGCCCGCTACTGGCTCCACGCTACAGGCTGCGAGCTCGTTTGCCCGCCGCGGCCCGGGGCGTCGGCGAGGTGTTCATCCTCTCGTACGCCGCCGCGGCGGCCACGCGGATCGCCGGGGCGATCCGGCGGTCGTACGCCGCATCCCACAGGAAGGCGAGAACCTCCTGCCGGGACACGATCTGCCAGCCGCCCACGGTCTTCCGCGCGCGGAGCTTCCCCTGCTCGATGTACCGCGAGACGGTCCGCCGGCTCGACTGAAGGAGCTGCGCCAGATGGCCGGTGGTGAACTTCTCGCGATCCTCAAGGCGACCCTTGCCCATACGCCCCCCGTGACGCCCTCGGGAGAACCCGCCCCGCTTGCTGCATTAAATATACATCACGAAGGACGCAGCAGACGGAGTGTTCGTGCGGGACCTTTTTCCTCGATTCTCCATTCTCCATCCCCTATTCTTGCGTCAGCATGAAGGCCGAGTTCGCCCACCTCCACGTCCACAGCGACTACTCCTTCCTCGACGGCGCCTGCAAGATCCACGACCTCGTCAAGAAAGTCCACAACCTCGGCATGCGCTCCTGCGCCCTCACCGACCACGGCAACATGCTCGGCGCGATCGAATTCTACGACGCCGCCCTCAAGGCGGGTGTCAAGCCCATCCTCGGCATGGAGGCCTACGTCGCCCCCGGCTCGCGGCTCGACCACAAGGAGGTCAAGGGCATGAAGGAGCCCGCCCACCACCTCACCCTCCTGGTGAAGAACGAGACCGGTTACAGGAACCTTCTCAAGCTCACCTCCTCCTCCTACCGCGAGGGCTTCTACGTCAAACCCCGCATGGACAAGGAGATCCTCGCCCGGCACCACGAGGGCCTCATCGCCCTCTCCGGCTGCCCTAATTCCGAGTTCGGCCGCGGATGCCGGACCGACCAGCCCGACAGGGCCCTCAAGGCCGCCGACGACTACCGCCAGATCTTCGGTCCCGAGAACTTCTACCTCGAGGTCCAGAGCCACGGACTCGAGGACGAGCGGAAGATCCACGAGGGCGCCGCCCAGGCCGCGCGCGACCTGGGCCTCAAGCTCGTCGCCACCAACGACGCGCATTACATGGCCCGCGACGATGCCCGGGCCCACGACGCCCTCCTGGCCCTCTCCACCGGGCGCCTCGTCTCCGACCCGGACCGCCTCCGCTACCCCACCCCGGAGTTCTACGTCAAGTCCCCCGAGGAGATGATCCAGGCCTTCCCCCAGCTCCCCGAGGCCCTCAAGGCCACCGTCGAGATCGCCGAGAAGTGCAATCTCGAGCTGCGCTTCGACGAGATCCACCTCCCGCGCTTCGACCTTCCCCCCGGGGCCGGGAGCGCCGGCCAGTACCTCCGCGCGATCTCCCTTCAGGGCGCGAAGGAGCGCTACGGCGACCCGGTCCCGCCCGCCGTGATGCAGCGCCTGGACTACGAACTGGGCGTCATGGACAAGATGGGCTTCGCCAGCTACTTCCTCATCGTCTGGGACCTCCGCCGCTTCGCCCGCGAGAACGGCGTCCGCGTGGGCCCGGGCCGCGGCTCCGCCGCCGGCTCGCTCGTGGGCTACTGCCTGGGCATCACCTCCATTGACCCCCTCCGCTACGACCTCATCTTCGAGCGCTTCCTCAACCCCTCCCGCAAGGAGATGCCCGACATCGACCTGGACTTCTCCAACGAGGACCGCGGGCGCGTCATCGACTACATCTTTAAGCGCTACGGCTCCGACAAGGTCGCCCAGATCATCACCACCGGCACCATGAAGGCCCGCGCCGTGCTGCGCGACGTGGGCCGCGTCTGCGGCGTGGACCTGAAGCTCATCGACCAGTTCGCCAAGAAGATTCCCAAGGTCCTCGACATCACCCTCGAGGACGCCCTCCGCACGGAGCCCGAGATCCAGAGGACCCTCGACGCGAATCCGCCGCTCAAGGAGGTCTGGGAGATCTCCCTCCGCCTCGAGGGCAACGCCCGGCACGCCGGCAAGCACGCCTCGGGGGTCGTCATCTGCGACCGGCCGCTCGAGGAGATCGTCCCCCTCTACACCATGGACGACGTGGTGATGACGCAGTACGACATGGGCGCCATCACCAAGCTCGGGATCCTGAAGATCGACATCCTCGGACTCGAAACCCTCACCGTGCTCGACCGCGCCGTGAAGCTCGTGGAGAAGACCCGCGGAGTCAAGGTCGTCCTCGACAAGATCCCGCTCAACGACCGGGAGACCTACGAGATGCTCGGGCGCGGCACGGTGAAGGGCGTCTTCCAGCTGGAGACCTCGCGCGGGATGCGCGAGCTGGTCCAGAAGATGAAGCCCGACCGGATCGAGGACCTCATCGCGACGATCGCGCTCTTCCGCCCGGGCCCGCTCGGGTCCGGCATGGTCGAGCAGTACATCCGCTGCAAGCACGGGCTCGAGCCCATCAAGCCCATCCACCCCATGGTGGACCCGATCCTCAAGGAGACCAACGGCGTCATCCTCTACCAGGAGCAGGTGATGCGGATCGCCAACGTGATGGCGAGCTTCACCATGGCCGACGCCGACGGGCTCCGCAAGGCGATGGGCAAGAAGATCCCGGAGATCATGTCCAAGGTCAAGGAGCAGTTCGTGAAGGGCGCCGTGAAGAACGGCGTGAAGGAGGACCTGGCCACGCAGGTCTTCGACCTCATGGCCTATTTCGCGGGGTACGGCTTCAACAAGTCCCACAGCGCCGCCTACGGCATCGTCTCGTACCAGACCGCCTACCTCAAGGCGAAGTGGCCCGTGGAGTACATGGCCGCGCTCATGAGCTGCGCCATGGGGAACACGGACAAGCTCGCCGAGTACATCGAGGAGTGCCGGCAGCTCGGGATCGAAGTCCTCCCGCCGGACATCAACGCGAGCGGCCTGGACTTCGCCGTGGACGGGAAGAAGATCCGCTTCGGCCTCGGCGCCGTCAAGGGGGCGGGGGAGAAGTCGATCCTCCACGCGGTCGAGGCCCGGGAGAGGCTGGGCGGACGCTTCGAGTCGATCTTCCAGTTCTGCGAGAACGCGGACCCGAGGGCGGTGGACCGGAAGGTGGTGGAGCAGCTCGTCAAGTGCGGCGCCTTCGACTCCACGGGCGGCCATCGCGCGCAGGTGCTGGAGGCGCTCGAAGAGGCCTCGCACCTCGGTGCGGCCAAGCAGGCGGACCGCAGGGCGGGACAGCTCTCGATCTTCGACGGGCTCCCCGCGGCGGCGGGAAAGCCGCAGCTGCCGGACGTGAGTCCCTGGCCCCAGGAGACCCTCCTCGCCTTCGAGAAGGAGGTGCTGGGGTGTTACGTCACCTCGAACCCCGTCCTGCGCTTCGAGGACGTGATCCGGGCCCTCTCCACGTCCACGGTGGACCGCTTCCCGGACCTCCAGGACGGGCAGGAGGTCACGGTGGGGGGCATCATCGGCGGGCTGAAGAGGATGCTCACCAAGACGGGCAAGAACGCGGGCCAGAAGTACGCGATGTTCAAGTTCAGCGATCTCACCGGGTCCTGCGAGGCGGTCTGCTTCTCCTCCGACTACGAGAAGAGCCGCGACGCGCTCATGAACGACGCGATCGTATTCCTCACCGGGCGCATCGGGTTCCGGAACGAGACCGCCTCCCTCCGCGTCTCCACGGTGGTGCCCGTGGAGAAGGCGCGCGAGCTCCTGACGGGGTCCGTGCGGCTCACGCTGTCCAGCGCCGGACTCGAGGAGGACCTGCTCCGGGAGGTGCAGGACGTGATCCGGTCCCACCCGGGGCCCTGCCCGGTGCTCTTCGAGGTCGAGACGCCCGGGGGAGTGAAGGTGGTCGTGCGCACCGGGAGCGAACACTTCGTCTCACCTTCGGAGCGGTTTCTTGCCGATATAGAGGGGGTATTGGGCACGGGACACGTAGGGCTCACGGGGAAACCTTCCAAATGACGCACCCACAGCAAGCCGAAGAGTGGAAGATCGAGAAGCGCAGCCGGGCCTGCAGCCTCTGCCAGAGGGTGTTCCGGTCGGAGGAGGAGCACTACTCCGGCATCGCGGAAACCGAGGGGCGCTTCGGTCGGCGCGACGTGTGCCTCCCCTGCTGGGAGAAGAAGCCGGAGCTCTTCTCCTTCTGGCGCACCCGCACCCCGCGGCGCGAGGACCGGAAACTCGAGAACATCGCCGCGATGACGGACTTCTTCAAGAAGCTGCTCGAGAAGCCGCTGGAGGAACCCAACCGGCAGAAGATCGCCTACCTGACCGCCCTCCTCCTCGCCCGGAAGCGCCGCCTCAAGCTGCACGGCAGCGCCGGGGGGAAGCTTCGGATCGAGAAGACCTGGGACGGGGAGACGATCGAAATTCCCGACCCTCCCATCTCCGACGCGGAGCTCGCGGACCTGCGGGTCCAGATGGAGCAGCTCTTCGAGATCGAGGTGGGCGCGGGCGACCTCGCCTCCTGACCGGGGTTCACCGCCAGGGCCCCCGGCGTCTGGAGCCGGGCCCCGGTACACCGTTCCTCCCCGCGCTTCCTCGCAGTCCCCGGACTGAACCTCGCCCCCTCACGGTCCGGTTTTTCTTGAAAACGGCCCTTCCCCCGATATACTCGGCGCCGATGCCCGAATCCGGCGCGGACCACATCAAGATCGAAGCCTCCGAGGTCGCCTCCGGCGTCTGGGAACTGAAGATCGAGGGCTCGCTCGACTGGTCGAACTTCGCGAAGGTCGAGACCGTGATCGAGGGGATTTTCAGGAAGGGCGTCTACAAACTGATCGTGAACCTGCGCGCGACGAAGTACATCTCCTCCGCCGGCTTCGGGTGCTTCATCAGCTCGCTCGACACCGCCATGAAGAACAACGGCGACCTGGTCTTCGCCGCCACACCCCCGGAGATCCAGGACGTCTTCAACATCCTGGGCCTCTCCAAGATCCTCCGCTTCGCCGACGACGAGAAGGCGGCGCTGGCCCTCTTCGCGAAGAAATAGGCGGCGTGTCCCGCGGCCGCCGGACGGATCACTTCATCAGGGCCGCGCGGACCTCGGAGCCGACCTTCTCGATCACGCCCGGATCATAGGGCTTCGTCTTCCACTGGTACTTGATCTCGTCCCCCGTCTTGCGCGGGATGACGTGGAAGTGGGCGTGCGCGATGGCCTGGCCCGAGCAGCGGTGGTTGTTCATGAGGAGGTTGAAGCCCTCGGCGCCCGCGGCCTTCACGACCCCCCGGGCGACGACCTGGGCCGCCTTCGCCAGCTCGGCGGCCAGGTCGGCGGGGAGCTCGTTCCAGGTCTCGAAGTGATCGCGGGGGATGACGAGGGTGTGCCCCCAGGAAACAGGATTGATGTCGAGGATCGCGAAGGCGCGCGGGCCGTCGTAGACCATCTGGGCGGGGATCTCGCCCCGCAGGATCCTGCAAAAGATGCAGTCGGTCATCGCAGGGCCCTCCCGGTCATTTCGCGGCGGGCTTCTCCCCCGCGGCTCGGGCCTTCTTCTCGACCTTCCGGGCGGCCTCGGCGTCCCTCGCCGCGACGCCCCAGCCGGCCAGCTTGAGCTCCTCGTCGCGGTCCTTCTTCACGACGAGCTCCCAGAGGGCCTTCCGCCCGCAGTCCCCCAGCCGGGTCGCGGCGTAGAGGCCGCGGCCATCCCCGTCCCAGCGGCAGCCGCCCAGCTTGATGACGCGCGTGTAGCCGCCCTTCCGGTCGGTGAAGCGCTTGGCCACGTCGTTCACGATCTTCTTCGCGATGTCCGCGTCCTGGACCACCGAGAGGATCTGCCGGAAGCTGTGGAGCCCGCCGGCCTTCCCCAGGGTGATCAGGTGCTCCGCCGTGCCGCGGAACTCCTTGGCCTTCTCCAGCGTGGTGACCACCCGGCCGTAGAGGAACAGGCTCGTCACCAGGTTCCGCTCGAGAGCCTGGCGGTGCGCCGTAGTCCGGCCGAGCTTCCTTCCCTTGAGTCGATGTCTCATGGCGTGCGACCTCTAAGTCAATCCCGCCTAGAAGGGGGCAGGCTTCTTCCCGAAGATGGCCTCGAGGTCCATCCCCAGGCCCAGGCTCATGTCCGACAGCTTCTTTTTCACCTCGCGGAGCGACGTCTTCCCGAAGTTGCGCACCTTGAGGAGCTCGCCCTCCGACCGGGAGACCAGCTCGCCGATGGTCTCGATCTTCTCGCTCGAGAGGCAGTTCGCGGAGCGCACCGAGAGGTCGAGCTCGGAGATGGACATGGAGAGCTTCTGGCGAAGGTCCTCCTTCTCCGACTCCTTCTTGCGCATCTCCTCTTCCTTCTTCTCGTTGATCTGGAGCTCGCGCCCCAGCTCGAAATACTGGACGAAGGGGTTGAGGTGCTTGCGCAGGATCTTGGAGGCCTCGGTCACGGCCTCGTCCGGCGTGATCGTGCCGTTGGTCCAGACCTCGAGGATCAGGCGCTCGTAGTTCGTGAGCTTGCCCACGCGCGTGTTCTCCACCCGGTAGCGCACGCGCTTGACGGGCGAGAAGGCGGAGTCCACGGGCACCAGCCCCCCCTCCGCCACGTCCTTGGAGTGCTCTTCGGAGGTGACGTAGCGCCGCCCGCGGGCCACCACGATCTCGGCCGAGAACTCCACGTCCTCCGCCAGGGTGCAGATGAGATAGTCGGGGTGGACGATCTCGACGCCCGCCTCGGCGACGATCTGCCCGGCCTTGACGGGGCCCTTCTTCGAGGCGTCGATCTTCAGGGTCTTGCGCCCCTCACCCGTGATCCGGACCACGAGCTGTTTCATGTTCAAGATGATGTCCGTGACGTCCTCCACGATCCCCTCGAGGGTCGTGTACTCGTGCGGGACGCCCTTGATCTTCACGGAGATGACCGCGGCGCCCTCGATGGACGAGTAGAGCACCCGGCGCAGCGAGTTCCCGATCGTGGTGGCGAAGCCGCGCTCGAACGGCTCTGCGCTGAAGAGGCCGTAGGTGGGCGTGGCGGTCTTCTCATCCAGGGACACGCGGGTAGGCAGCTCGAAGTCTTTCCAGCGGACGCGCATGGGGGATTGCTCCTTCTTCCATCGGGGGCGCGCACGGCCCGGCGCGCTTCCGCGGACGCGAAGGTCCGCACGCGCCGGCCCGTCCGGGCCCGCCTCAAACGGCGGCCGAACGACGGTTTATCGCGACATGAACTCGACGACCAGCTGCGACTCCAGGGGCACCTGCAGCTCGGACGCCGTGGGCAGGGTGACCACGGTCCCCACGACCTGGTCCTCCACCATCTTGAGCCACGACGGCACGGCCTGCATGTCCTTCCGCATCGCCAGCGACTCCTTGATGATCTTCTGGCTTTTCTCGCGCTTGGCGCCCTCGATCACGTCCCCCGCGTCTACCTGGTATGAGGGGATGGTGACCTTCTTCCCGTTCACGCGGATGTGGCCGTGCCCGATGATCTGGCGCGAGTGGTGGCGCGAGCTGCCCATCCGCAGCCGGTACACCACGTTGTCCAGGCGGCGTTCCAGGATCTGCATCAGGTACTCGCCCGTGTTGCCGGGCTTGGCGATCGCCTCGTCGTAGTAGCGGCGGAACTGGGTCTGCATGACCCCGTACATCTTCTTGGCGCGCTGGACCTCGCGGAGATGGATGCCGTACTCCGTGAGGCGGATGCGCTTGGCGCCGTGCGCGCCGGGCGGACGGTTCTCCCTCTCGATGGGGCACTTTGCGGTGTCGCACCGCGTGCCCTTGAGGAAGAGCTTGGTCCCCAGCCGCCGGCAGATCCGGCACTTGGCTCCCGTGATCCGCGCCATGGTCTAGACTCTCCTCTTCTTTCGGGGCCGGCACCCGTTGTGCGGGAGCGGCGTCACGTCCTCAATCACACGCACGTCCAGCCCGGAGGCCTGAAGGGCCCGGATGGCGCTCTCGCGGCCCGCGCCGGGGCCGTTGATCTTCACTTCCACCTCGCGGACGCCGTACTTCTGGGCCTTCTCGGCCACGCTTTCCGCCGCCTTCTGCGCGGCGAACGGCGTGGACTTCCGCGAGCCCTTGTATCCGATCGTCCCGGCCGAGGCCCAGCACAGGGTGTCGCCGCCCGGGTCGGTGATCGTCAGGATGGTGTTGTTGAACGTCGCCTGGATGTGGCAGACCGCCTTGGGGACCAGCTTCCGGACCTTGCGCGGCCCGGCGGCCTTCTTCTCATCCGGCTTCGCGTCGGGGGCGGGCTTGGCGTCCTTCTTCTCTTCGGCCACGGGATCTCCTCAGCTCTTAGGTGGGCGACTTCGCCTGCTTCTTGCCGGCCACGGTCTTCCGCGGCCCCTTCCGGGTCCGCGCATTGGTGCGCGTGCGCTGGCCGCGGACCGGCAGCCCGCGGCGGTGGCGGGACCCGCGGTAGGACCCGATGTCCTTCAGGCGCTGGATGTTCTGGGCGATGACCCGCCGCAGCGAGCCCTCGACCACGTACGTCTTGTCCACGATGGAGTTGATGCGCGTGAGCTGCTCCTCGTTCAGGTCCTTGACGCGGACGTTCTCCGGCACGCCCGCCTCCTTCAGGATCCGATGGGCGAGGGTGTTCCCGATCCCGAAGACGTAGGTGAGCGACACCCACGCGGGCTTGTTCGCGGGGATCTCGATGCCGCCGACGCGTGCCATGCTTTACCCCTGTCTCTGCTTGTGCTTCGGATTCGCGCAGATCACCCGGACCCGCCCCTTGCGGCGGACGATCTGGCATTTCTCGCAGATGCGCTTGACGGAGGGTCTGACTTTCATCTCTCTAATGCTCGCGGTAAATGATGCGTCCCTTGGTCAGGTCGTACGGGCTCATCTCGATGATGACCTTGTCCCCCGGCAGGATCTTGATGAAATTCATCCTCATCTTGCCGGACACGTGCGTCAGCACCAGGTGCCCGCCCTTGATCTCCACTCGGAACATCGCGTTCGGAAGCGACTCCTTGACAACCGCTTCCACGCGTACCGGCTCTTCCTTCGCCATTACACCCCTGTATTCAGGCCCACCGCGGAAGGGATACTATAGGGACCGACCCGTGGCGTGTCAACCGGAATTGACGCCTAAACCCGCGTGAGGACCTCGTGGCCGTCGGGGGTCACCGCCACGGTGTGCTCGAAGTGGGCGCTGAGCTTGCGGTCCATGGTGACGACCGTCCAGCGGTCCTTGAGCGTCATGACCTCGAAGGTGCCCTCGTTCAGCATGGGCTCGATGGCGATGACGATGCCGGGCTTGAGCGTGTAGTCGTACCGCGAGGGGTCCAGGCCGTCGACGTAGTTGGGCACCTGCGGGTCCTCGTGCATGTCCTTCCCGATGCCGTGGCCCACGAACTGCCGGACCACGCCGTAGCCGCGCGATTCGGCGTACTTCTGGACCGCGGCCCCGATGTGGGAGATGCGCGCCTTCGGCCGCACCACCTTGATGGCCTCCTCGAGCGACTGCCGCGTGGCGTCGATCAGCTTCTGTGCCTTCTCGCTGATCTTCCCCACGCCCACGGTCACCGCCGCGTCGCCCACGTAGCCCTTGAACGTGGCCCCTGCGTCGATCCCGATGATGTCCCCCTCCTCGAGCACCCGGTTGTGCGAGGGGATCCCGTGCACGACCTCCTCGTTGACCGAGGCGCAGATGGAGGCGGGAAAGCCGCGGTAGCCCTTGAACGTGGGGATCGCGCCCGAATCTCGGACGTGCTTCTCGAACGCGGCGTCCAGGTCGGCCGTGGAGACTCCCGGCCGCACCCGCTCCTGCAGCAGGGCCAGGCCGCGCGCCACGATGCGGCCCGCTTGACGCATGAGGTCGATCTCCCAGGGCTCCTTGACGATCGGTTGACTCACGAGGGTCGATACGCTAAAGGTTAGCGACCTCCGATTCGATCGTGCGGTACACCTCGTCGGGGGCCCGAAAGCTGTCCACCCGCCGCACGATCCCCTGCTTCTCGTAGAACGGGATGATCGCGGCCGTCTCGGTGTGGTACTTCGCCAGGCGCGTGCGCACCTTGACTTCGGTGTCGTCCTCCCGCTGCACCAGGCGGACGCCGTCCAGGTCGCAGATCCCCTCCTGCCGGGGCTTCTGGAAGATCACGTGGTAGGGCGTGCCGCACTTCTCGCAGGTCCGGCGGCCGGTGATGCGCTCCACGATCGCGGAGTCGGGGCACTCGAGGAGAAGGACCGCCTGGAGCGGCCGGGCCAGCCTCGCGAGCAGGGCGTGGAGCGCGTCGGCCTGCGGGACGGTGCGCGGGAACCCGTCGAGGAGGTACCCCTTCCCCACGTCGCCCTTCCCGAAGCGCTCTTCGATGATGCCGATGACGATCTCGTCCGGCACGAGGCCGCCCGTGCCCATGTAGGCCTTCGCCTTGACTCCGACGGGGGTGGCCAGCCGGATGGATTCGCGGAGGATGTCCCCGGTGGAGATGTGCGGGATGCCGCGCTCCTGCGCGAGTCGCTTCCCGTGGGTCCCCTTCCCCACGCCCGGCGCCCCGAATAAGAGCAGTCTCATGCGGCCCCTGTTCTCCCGAAGACCCGGGCGCGCAGCGGCGGGCCTGGCGGCGGATCCACATTGATCCGCCGGGCTGGCCCCGCCAGGGGACAATCCGGCGCATCATCGCCGTCGAGCGACGGGTGCGCCCCCCGGGTCGCCCCGCCCCTGGACAACCTGCAAATCGGACCCGTTAGCGCCGGCCGCGGATGGAGGCGGTGCCGCCCAGGAAGCCCCCGTAGTGGTGCATGAGCAGGTAGGACTCGATTTTCTGGATGACGTCGAGCCCCACCCCCACCACGATGAGGACGCCCGTCCCGCCGAGGAACGCCACGAGGTAGCGCTCCAGGCTGAGGGCGCCGGAGATGAGGTCAGGCATCAGGGCGATCACGCAGAGGAACACCGCCCCGCAGAGGGTGACGCGGGCGAGGATCGTGTTGAGGTAGCCTGCCGTGTTCTCCCCGGGCCGGATCCCCGGCACGAAGCTGCCCGACTCCTTCAGGTTGAGCGCGATCTCGTTCGGCTGGAAGAAGAGGTAGGTCCAGAAGAACGAGAAGAACAGGATCATGGTGACGTAGAAGAGCGAGTAGAAGAACCCGGCCCGCGAAAAGATCTCCCGGAGTATCTCGAAGCCGGGGATCATCGCGACGAGCTGCGGGATCACCAGGAGCGACGACGCGAAGATCACGGGCATCACGCCGGCCGTGTTCACGCGCAGGGGCAGGAAATTCCTCCCGCCCGCCATCATGCGCCGGCCGCGGATGTGCTTGGCGTGCTGGAGCGGGATCCTCCGCTGGGCCTGCGTGACGAAGACCACCGCCACGATCGTGGCCAGGTAGACCACCAGGATGATCACGATCGAATCGGCCGAGATGGAGGTGCCGGTGCGCGACTCCTTCACCATCTCGCCCAGGATGGCCGGCATGCGCGCCACGATGCCCGACATGATCAGGACGCTCGCGCCGTTGCCGATGCCCCGCTCGGTGATCTGCTCGCCCAGCCACATGATGAAGAGGGCCCCGCCCGTCATGCCCAGGATGACGAGCGCCGCCGGAAAGAAGCCGGTGTCCGCCAACAGCGGAAGCTTGTCTCCCCTGGCCTGCGCGCTGAACGCCACGAGCTGCCGGTAGGCGAAGAGGCCCTGGACGAGGCAGACCGGCACCGCGGCGTATCGCGTGTACTGCTGGATCTTGCGCTGGCCGCTG
>JAHFOZ010000488.1 GCA_023261405.1 Planctomycetota bacterium | reverse complement strand
GGGGCTCTGGGCCGCCGCCGCCCCGGGAGCCGGGTTCTCGGAGACCCCCGACTTTCTCAAGGTCTTCCAGAACGAGAAGCTCTCCCCCACCGAGTTCGAGAAGACCCTCTGGCACTGGTACGACTGCACGGACTATGCCGTCAACCTGTTCAACCTCCCCACCGTGGCGTACAGCGGCGAGGACGACAAGCAGAAGCAGGCGGCCGACATGATGGTCAAGGCGATGAAGGAGGAGGGCCTCGAACTGAAGCACATCATCGGCCCGAAGACCGGCCACAAGTATCACCCGGACGCCAAGAAGGAGGTCAACGTCCTCGTGGACGACTACGCCGCGGCGGGCCGCAACCCAAAGCCCGCGAAGATCCGCTTCTCCACCTGGACCCTCCGCTACAACGAGATGCGCTGGATCACCGTCGACGCCCTCGGGAAACATTGGCAGCGTGCGCGGGTCGACGCCGAGCTCGACGAACAGGGAAAGGCGATCGTGAGGACGGAGAACGTCACGGCCTTCACGATCTCCCTCGTCTCCGTGCCCACGATGGCAGAGCCCCGGTCGATCAGCATCGACGGCCAGGCCGTGTCCCCTCCCTTCCCCACGAGGTCGTCCAAGCCCTGGACCGCCTCCTTCCGCCAGGAGGGCGGGTCGTGGAAGCCCCTCAAGGCGGGAGAGGACGCCGTCCTCCGCAAGCGCCACGGCCTCCAAGGCCCTATCGACGACGCCTTCATGGACAGCTTCGTTATCGTCCGCCCCACGCAGGCCACCGCGAATGAGAAGATCGGCGCCTGGGTGAAGTTGGAGATGGCCCACGCCATCGACCAATGGCGCAAGCAGTTCCGCGGGGACGCCCGCGTGATCGACGACACGGCCGTGAGCGACGCCGACATCGCCGCCCACCACCTCGTGCTCTGGGGCGACGCCTCCAGCAACCAGTTCCTCGCAAGGATCGCGGCCCGGCTGCCGCTGAAGGACCTGCCGTGCTCCGGCGAGACGCAGGTCCCGCTCCTCATCTATCCGAACCCGCTCAACCCGAAACGCTACGTCGTCCTCAACAGCGGCGTCACCTTCCGGGAGTACGACCAGCTGAACAACGCGCGCCAGGTGGCCAAACTGCCCGACTGGGCCGTGGTGGATGTGACTACTCCGCCCAATTCTCGGTGGCCGGGCAAGGTCGTGGCGGCGGGCTTCTTCGACGAGTCCTGGAGGTTCGTCAAGTGAGGCTGGCGCTCCTCGCGCTGCTGGTCCTTGGGGCGAACCAGGAGAAGCGCCTCCCGCCTCCCGGGATCGACGTTCCCGCCGCGGACCGGGCCGAGCTCGAATCGGGAGTCAAGGATCTCGCCGGGGCGCTCGAATCCGTCAAGAGCCATGAGTTGGCCCCGGACGTCCTCATCTATCACAAGGCCGTCGACTGGGCCCTCCGCTACAACGAGTTCTACTCCCCCAGGGAAATCGCGGCCGCGAAGCAGATCCTCAAGCAGGGCCTCGAGCGCGCCCGCGCCCTCAAGGACGGCAAGGCCCCGTGGGACTCGGCCGTGGGTCTAGTCGTCCGTGGGTACCGTTCCAGGATCGACGGATCCGTCCAGCCCTACGGACTCGTGGTCCCCGCGGGGTATGACCCCGCGAAGAAAAGGGCCCCCTATCGCCTCGATTTCTGGCTCCATGGCCGGGACGAGAAGCTCACCGAGCTCAAGTTCATCGACCAACGCCAGAAGTCCCCCGGGGAATTCACGCCCCCCGACACCTTCGTCCTCCATCTGCACGGGAGGCTCTGCAACGCCAGCAAGTTTGCCGGGGAGATGGACCTCTTCGAAGCGCTGGCCCACGTCCGGCAGCGCTATCCGATCGACGAGAACCGCCTGGTCGTGCGCGGGTTCTCCATGGGGGGCGCGTCCACCTGGCACCTCGCCGCCCACCATGCGGGGCTGTGGGCCGCGGCCGCCCCCGGCGCAGGCTTTGCCGAGACTCCCGTGTACGCCAACATGTTCAAGGATGCGGTCGCTCCCACGGCGGTCGAACAGAAGCTCTGGCACTGGTACAACGCCACCGACTACGCGGCCAACCTCTCGAACTGCCCCGTCGTCGCCTACAGCGGCGAACTGGACAAGCAGAAGCAGGCCGCCGACATCATGGCCAAGGCCATGAAGGAGGAGGGCCTCGACCTCGCGCACGTCATCGGACCGAAGGTCGAGCACAAGTACGAGCCCAAGGCGAAGGAGGAGGTTGCACGGAGAATCGATGAGCTCGCGACCCGGGGCCGAGATCCGTTTCCGATGAAGCTGAGGTTCACAACCTGGACCCTCCGCTACAATCGGATGAAGTGGCTCACGGTGGACGCCCTCGACCGGCACTGGGAGCGCACGCGGGTGGATGCCGAGGTCGCCCAGGGCGCCCTGGCCGTCACCACGACCAATGTCTCGGCGTTCAGCGTGGAGTTTCCCGCCGCCCGAAATCCCATAGGCTCGAAAGCGGTGGTGGACGGTCAACCCCTCGAGCTTCAAGCTGCGCCCCTGGGCGAGATCTGGCGGGCCCGGTTCCAGAAGGCCGCCGGACGCTGGGCGCAGGCGACCGTCTCCTCCCCCGCCGGCCACGGGAAGCGCCACGGTCTCCAGGGCCCCATCGACGACGCCTTCATGGATTCCTTCCTCATGGTGACGCCGACGGGCATGCCGATGAACGAGAAGGCCGGCGCCTGGATCAAGGCGGAGCAGGATGAGGCGATCGCCGGGTGGCGCCGCTTCTTCCGCGGCGATGCGCGCGTCGTCAAGGACACGGACTTGAAGGATTCGGACCTCGCCGCGCACCACCTGGTCCTGTGGGGAGATCCGGGGAGCAACAAGTTCCTCTCGAGGATCTCGGGCAAGCTCCCGGTCCAGTGGGATGCGAAGGAGGTCCGGGTGGGCGGAACGTCCTTTCCCGCGGAAAAGCATGTTCCTTTGCTGATCTACCCCAACCCGCTCAGCCCGGATCGGTACGTCGTCCTCAACAGCGGCTATACCTTCCGCGAAAACAGCGCGGCCAGCAACTCGCGGCACGTCCCTCTGCTTCCCGACTGGGCGGTGCTCTCCACGGAGGCTCCCGCCACGGACCGCATGTCCCAGAGGGTGGTCGCGGCCGGTTTCTTCGACGAGCAGTGGGCCTTGCCTAAGGAATGAGCGGCGTCAGAACCTGCGCCCGAGGATCTCCCAGCCAAAGGCGATAAGCCAGGGCGCCGCATTGAGGACAAGCGCCATGCCCGCGGCGCGACGGGAATGCCCCTGCAGGGGTGCCCGGACCCAGTCGATCAACGAAAGCACTCCGCCCAGGAGCGTCATGGCCGCCACGGCACCGAGGATCAGGAAGATCCCGCAGCTCTTCTTGTAGTCCTCGACCGTTCCGCCGGCAACCCCGGACATCGAGCCCCTGACGAGCAGCACCGGAAGGATCGCTGTGATTGCGGCAAGCGCGCAGAGGATCCCCAGCAGGCTCAGCTTGCCCATGCGCGGGTCACGCGTGGATTCCATGCCGCACCCCTTCCCTGCTATAATCATACAGTGGGCTCTGCCCCCGGGGCGGGCCCGGGAGCGGGCAGTCCCCTCTGCTGGAGAATCGCGATGCGCCCCCTCGCCTTGGCCTTCATTCTCGCCGTCGGTACGACTGCGGCGGCGGACAACGGCGACCCACAAATCCGCACCGACCACCCCTGGTATCCCGGGGAACTCTCGTGCTCCACGTTCGAACGCCTCTTCGCCACTCAGGCCGACTTGTTCAAGCGCGTCCTGGGACGCGAGCCGAAGACCGACGAGGAGAAGGCGCTCGCATCCTGGTACTGGCGCAACCTCAACTACTGGCACGGCGAGGAGGGAACCGAGGATCTCTGGGGCAAAGGCTTCAAGGGCGGACCCGACCTCCGCACCCGCGAGTATTGGACCGGGCTTTTCGCTCACGGGTTCGGCCT